>CAZUFR010000027.1:0-12127 GCA_964619655.1 uncultured Syntrophomonas sp.
GCAAAACTAACGTTTTAAAGGGCATGACCGTACTGACCGTAGGCAAAATAGTAGGTTTTCAGGAAGGAATAATTGACATGTCCGGCCCTGGAGCTGAATATACTCCGTTTTCCCAAACCATTAATCTGGTTATCCTCTGTGATAAAGTGGAGGGACTACCCCAGCATGAACACGAAGAAGCAGTACGCCTGGCTGGGCTAAAATCCACTCGCTATATCTCCGAGATAGCTAAGAATGTAACCCCGGATGAGACTTTTAGTTTTGAAACCAAACCCCTGGTGGAGCAGTTGGCCCAGTATCCTGATTTACCTAAAGTGGCCTATGTCTATATGCTGCAGACCCAGGGTTTGATGCATGATACCTACCTCTACGGTCTGGATGTTAAAAAGATTCTACCTACTTTCCTGTATCCTACCGAGGTTATGGATGGTGCTGTAATCAGCGGCAACTGTGTCTCCGCTTGTGATAAAAACGCTACCTATCACCACTTAAATAATCCTGTAATCGCCGATCTTTTTGCCCGGCATGGCAAAGACCTGAACTTTATTGGTGTGGTGGTAACTAATGAAAATGTGACTTTATTGGATAAGGAGCGCAGCTCTAATTTTACCGCCAAACTGGTGGATAGCCTGAAAGTAGATGGGGTAATTATCAGCGAAGAGGGATTTGGTAATCCTGATGCTGATTTAATTATGAACTGTAAAAAAATCGAAGCTCTAGGAATTAAAACGGTACTGGTAACAGATGAATATGCCGGTCGTGACGGCGCCTCTCAGTCCCTGGCCGATGCTAATCCGCTGGCCAATGCGGTGGTAAGCGGCGGCAATGCCAATGCCATTATTGATTTACCACCCATGGCCAAGGTGATTGGCTATATCGAAGCCAGCGAAATTATTGCCGGAGGTTTTGACGGGGCCTTGAAAAAAGATGGTTCTATAACAGTTGAGATTCAGGCCATAACCGGTGCCACCAATGAACTGGGATTTAACCGCATGGGAGCATTGGAGTTTTAGAAATCAGTCAGGGAGGAGTAGGAGCGAGGACGGAACAGTAGGGGAAGTATTCTCATCCCTAACCCCTTACCCCTAACTCTAAACAATAAATTAAGTTTTAAATTCAGCGTTATTTAGTAGAAACCTGGTTATCTGTGCTAGTTAATTAAACGCGAAAGGAAGGAAAGCTAATGGATAAGAGTTTCTTTGCTGATAAAAAAATATGTATTTTGGGAGACCGTGATGGCATACCGGGACCGGCTATAGCGGAATGTATTAACACAGTTGGCGGTGAAGTACTATTCACCAGCACCGAATGTTTCGTTTGAACTGCCGCCGGGGCCATGGACATGGCCAATCAAGCACGCATCAAAGAAACAGCTGAAAAGTTTGGTTCCGACAAGGTAGTAGTCATATTAGGCGGGGCAGAAGCCGAATCAGCTGGACTGACTGCCGAAACTGTGATTAATGGGGATCCTACTTATGCCGGGCCCCTAACCAATATAGCTCTTAAACTGCCGGTATATCACATTTTCGAAATTAAAGACCTGATTGATGCCGCAGTTTATGATGACCAGATCAGCATGATGGAAATGGTACTTGATGTTGATGCTATTAAAAATGAAATGGAAAGTATCAGGCAACAGTTTAGTTAAACAAAGGGGGTAGTATAAAGTGGCCAGTATAAGAGTAGTCCATTATTTAAACCAGTTCTTTGGGCAGATTGGCGGCGAAGATAAAGCTGATATAACCCCATTTAGAAAAGATGGCGCGGTAGGTCCGGGGACAGCGCTGGAAAAGGCTTGGGGCGATGATATGCCCATTGTGGGTACGGTAATATGTGGTGACACTTATTTTAATGAAAATCTTGACACAGCCACTGAAGAGGTTATTAATCTGGTGGCCAGTTTTAAACCTGACTTGCTTATAGCCGGACCAGCTTTTAATGCTGGAAGATACGGCATGGCCTGTGGGGCGGTGTGTGCTGCCGTACAGGAGAGACTTAAGATACCGGTAGTAACAGGTATGTATGAAGAAAACCCCGGCGCTGATATGTATAAGAAGGCTATTTATATAGTTAAAACCGGTAATTCAGCGGCGCAAATGCGTACCGCCGTACCTGCCTTGGCCCGGTTGGCAACCCGGTTAGTTAAAGGTGAAGTTATGGGCTCACCAGCAGAAGAAGGCTATTTAGCCCGGGGAATACGCAAAAACATTTTCCATGAGCAAAGAGGCTCAGCCCGGGCAGTAGATATGCTGCTAAAAAAATTAAAAGGAGAACCTTTTACCACTGAATATCCTATGCCGGTATTTGACCGGGTAAGCCCCCGTCCTGCTATCAAGGATTTGAGCAAGGCTAAAATTGCACTGGTAACCTCCGGGGGGATAGTGCCTAAAGGAAATCCGGATCGGATAGAATCTTCCAGTGCTTCTAAATTTGGACGCTATGACATTAGTGGTATTAATGATTTAACCGAGGAAACTTTTGAGACCGCTCATGGCGGATATGACCCGGTTTATGCCAATAAGGATGCGGATCGGGTATTACCGGTAGATGTAATGCGCGAACTGGAGCGGGAAGGTAAGATTGGTAAACTACATGATGTCTATTATGCCACCGTAGGCAATGGTACTTCGGTAGCCAATTCTAAAAAATATGCCAGAGCGATAGGAGAAGAACTGAAACAGGAGCACGTTGATGGTATAATCTTAACCTCCACCTGAGGTACCTGTACTCGTTGCGGTGCAACGATGGTAAAAGAGTTGGAGGAAGTAGTAGATGTACCTGTGGTTCATGTCTGCACGGTGGTTCCAATTTCCATGACCGTAGGCGCTAACCGGATAGACCCGGCAGTGGCTATTCCTCACCCGTTGGGCAACCCTCAGCTAAATCAGGATGAAGAATTCGCCCTGCGTACCCGTATAGTGGAAAAAGCATTAAAGGCACTATCTACCGACGTTAGCGAACAGACAGTATTTTAAAAAAATTCGTAGGGGCAGACCCATGACCTGGTAGATATGTGCATACCCCGGGCGAACACATGGGTTCGCCCCTACAAGGTTATTATGCTATCTTCGTCGGCGGTTGCATGTGCCATGTGGGTACGTCTAATCACTTAACCAAAGGAGGGATTCTCTTGACTTTTCCTGTAGTAAAAGCAGCGGGATATATCCTGGTACATGCTCCCAATATTATGATGGAGCATGGAACTACTGTTACTATGGAAAGAAAAAATAACCCGGATTCTGACTATTTGCAAAAAATCATAAAATCCATTAGAACCTTTGAGGAAGCCGTCAATTACGCTCCTAATCAAGTATATATAGGCAACCTGACCCCGGAGGAACTTCAGAATGTACCCCAGCCCTGGTACCAAAACCTGGTAGCTAAAAGCCCGGAGGGCAAACATGGAGACATTATACCGGAAAACGAATTTTATGCGGTTATGAAAATTGCGGATAGCTTTCAACTAGTAGAATTGGAACAGGAATTTGCCGCCCACATGAAAAACACTCTGGCAGCAAAAAAAATGTTTCACGGGAAACTATTGGCGCTACTGGATAAAAGCAGTGAAAGGGAGCATATAGAACAATTAATCAACTCAGGTAAGGCCGAAGGTTTATATGAAAACAATCAATTGGTAGGATGTGTTCGGCAAGCCCATGAAAGTGACCCTAACCTTTCCGCCCATGTAGTTTTTGAAAATCTAGTTGCAAAAGCCTCGGGAGTGCTGGCTTTAAAAAACCTGTTAAGCAAGAACCACATCGACGCTAATCAAGTTGACTATATAATTGAAACTTCAGAAGAGGCTATCGGTGATATGAATCAGCGGGGCGGAGGAAACCTGGCCAAGGCTATCGGAGAAATAGCGGAGTGCAACAACGCTACCGGTGTTGATATGCGAGCCTTTTGTGCCGGTCCCGCACATGGGATACTGACTGCGGCGGCTCTGGTACAGTCCGGTATTTTCAAAAACGTGGTTGTAATGGCGGGGGGATCATCAGCCAAGCTGGGAATGAATAGTAGAGATCATGTTAATAAGGAAATGCCAGTATTAGAAGACATGGTTGGGGGTTATGCGGTTCTAATAAGTGAAAATGATGGACAAAATCCGGTAATTAGAACTGACATTGTAGGTAAGCACAAAATCTCTTCCGGTTCCTCCCCCCAGGCGGTAATTCAGGCCATAGTAGTTGACCCCCTGGAAAAAAACAACCTGAAACTAACTGATGTCAATGTTTATGCTCCCGAACTGCAAAATGCGGAAATAACTGCTCCTGCTGGAGCCGGTGACGTGCCCCTGGCCAATTATAAAATGATAGGAGCTATGGCCGTTAAACGTGGGGAAATAAGCCGGGAGGAACTTCCCCAATTTGCTACCCGCCACGGGGTAACCGGATTTGCACCTACCCAGGGCCACATACCGTCTGGTGTACCCCTATTAGGTCATATACGTGATTCTATTTTAGCAGGCAAAATGCAGCGAGCTATGATAATTGGTAAAGGCAGCCTATTCCTGGGACGCATGACTGATCTTTTCGATGGTATTAGCTTTATTATTGAGGGTAATACCGGAGTTGTTGAAACCTCCAGGGATAACGGTAATGAGGAAGAGTTTAAACAGGAGATTAGAAACCTGCTGGCTGATGCCATACAGGAATTAGCCAGATCAGTGGCCGGGAGGTGACCCTCAAATGGAAAAAGAGAAAACTAATAAAATGCTCCAGGAGGTCCTTAACGAAACAGCTGAGATATTAAGAACCGGTAAAACTGCTAGAAAAACAAAAATAGGCCTTACTACCCTGGGTAGTGAGATTGCTCCCGTAGAACTGCTGCGCGGTACTGAAATAGCTATGCAGCGGGAACCCGGCTTGGAAGTTAGTATCATTGGCCCGGCGCCGAAATATAACTTACCAGTATATGAAGCTGGTGACGAAGATGAAGTACATGCCATATTGGAGAGACTCCTGGATGAAAAAGAGTTAGATGGCGTAGTTACTATGCACTATCCTTTTCCCATTGGAGTTGCTACCATTGGCAAAGTTATAACCCCGGCCCGGGGTAAGGAGATGTATATAGCCAGTACCACTGGAACCAGTGACACTGACCGTATACAGGCCATGGTTAAGAATGCGGTGTTTGGTATAGCCGCAGCTAAGGCGGATGGGATAGCTAACCCTACCCTGGGCATTTTAAATGTAGATGGTGCCCGTCAGGTAGAAAGGTACTTGAATGCCATGAAATCACGAGGCTACGATTTTAGCTGGGGTGAATCTCAAAGGGCAGATGGCGGGCAGATTCTGCGAGGAAACGATTTGATTTTGGGTAGTGTAGATATAGTCCTTTGTGATACTTTAACCGGAAATATACTCATGAAACTGTTTAGTTCTTTCAACAGCGGTGGTGATTATGAGACTACAGGCTATGGTTATGGCCCCGGGGTGGGAGAAAACTTTGACCGTCTAATCTGCATTATTTCTCGAGCTTCAGGTTCTCCGGTTATAGCCGGGGCAATTAATTATTGTGCATCGATGGTAAAAGGAGGCCTGCAGCAGATTGCTGCTAATGAGATAAGAAAAGCCCGACAAGCAGGGTGGGAAATTCCTGCTCCTTCTGCCGTAGCGGCAGATGCAGGCGGAGAAATCACTCCTCCCCCAGCTAAAATTACTGGTGAGCAAATTCCAGGCATAGATATACTGGAATTAGAAGATGCAGTAAAATCTTTGTGGAAAAATGAGATTTTTGCCTCCAGTGGTATGGGCTGTACCGGACCTGTTATACTAATTGCCGACGAAGATAAAGAAAAAGCTTTAGAAATATTAAGGGCAAATCAGTATTTATAGGTTAAAATAGAATCATTATCCGAAAAGGAGGGGAAATAATTTTTCCATGAAAAGTGACATTGAAATAGCTCAAGAAGCGAAGATGCAGCCAATTATTGAGGTAGCCCGGTCAGTAGGACTGAGTGAAGATGATATTGACCTTTATGGTAAATATAAGGCCAAAGTCTCTCTTGATGTCTGGCACAGGCTGGAAGGCGAACCTTCAGGGAAACTAGTTTTGGTAACAGCCATAACTCCTACTCCAGCTGGTGAGGGAAAAACTACTACCACGGTAGGACTGGGACAAGCACTAAACCGGATCGGCAAAAAAGCTATTATTGCTTTACGGGAACCATCCCTGGGTCCTAGTTTCGGTATAAAAGGTGGAGCGGCAGGTGGGGGTTATTCCCAGGTTATTCCTATGGAGGATATTAACCTTCATTTTACCGGTGATATTCACGCCGTTACCACTGCCCATAATTTGCTGGCGGCGATGTTGGATAATCACCTGCACCAGGGTAATCAGCTAAATATCGACCCGCGTCAGGTAGTTTTACGTCGGGCCATGGACTTGAATGAAAGAGCCCTGCGCAATATTGTTCTGGGGCTAGGTGGAAGGATTAACGGTGTTCCTCGGGAATCCGGTTTTGACATCACCGTAGCCTCGGAGGTAATGGCAGCCTTATGTCTGGCTACTGACCTGATGGATCTGAAGGAGCGCTTCAAGCGCATTGTGGTAGCTTATACTTATGATGGTCGCCCGGTAACGGCGGATGACCTGAAAGCTGCCGGTTCCATGGCTTTACTTATGAAAGATGCTATTAAACCCAATCTGGTACAAACTTTGGAAAATACCCCTGCCTTTGTCCATGGCGGGCCTTTTGCCAACATAGCCCACGGTGCTAACAGTATAATGGCTACCCGTATTGGAATGAAACTGGCGGATTACATGATTACCGAGGCCGGCTTCGGTGCTGACCTGGGAGCGGAAAAATTCTTCAACATAGTTTGCCGCTATGGCCAGATGAAACCTTCGGCAGTAGTATTGGTAGCTACCATTAGAGCATTGAAGAACCATGGCGGAGTAGCAAAAGACCGCCTGGGTGAAAAGAACATGGAAGCTCTGGAAAAAGGCGTAGAAAACCTGGAGAAACAGCTGGAAAATATTCAGAAGTTTGGACTGCCGGTAGTAGTTGCATTAAACGAATTCCCCACCGATACCAGCGAAGAAGTTGATTTTGTAATCGACAAATGTTCAGCCATGGGAGCTGATGTAGCACTTTCCCAGGTTTGGGCTAAAGGTGGTGCCGGAGGAGAAGAACTGGCTAAAAAGGTAATTGCCGCAACCGAAAAACCTTCTGAATTCAAGTTCCTTTATGAACTGGATAAACCCTTAAAAGATAAAATTGAGACTGTCTGCAAAGAAATCTACGGTGCTGATGGAGTAAGTTATGCACCTGAAGCCAGCCGGTTGTTGCAGAAGTTTGAAGATCTGGGTTATGGTAATCTACCGGTATGTATGGCCAAGACCCAATACTCCCTGTCCGATGACCCGGACAAAAAGGGACGGCCACGCAATTTTACCGTTATCATCAGAGAAGTACGGCTATCTGCCGGAGCCGGGTTTGTAGTTGCCCTGACTGGAACTATTATGACCATGCCCGGACTAGGTAAGACCCCGGCCGCCGAAAAAATCGACATCAAACCCAACGGAGAAATCGTGGGACTATTTTAATCACAAATAAAGGAGGTTGGGAAAAGCATCTCCCCAACCTCTTTTAATATTTGTTCTTGTAACTTGCTTGACAATAACTTGACCTAGCCTGGCAGTTTAATTTTACGATACATTATTAGTTGGGGTTTTCCCGATAAAACAGACAGTCCGGAGTTAGGTTTTCTCACTCAGCGCCTCAGCTATAAAAAGTTAAAACCCGCAGATAATTGATAGACGGATAAAATTCTCTTGCTCAAGAAGCTTAAGCCAATATCCTTTAGCTAGAGAGATTGAAGTCTCCCCTTTTTAAAAGCTAATATGGTTGTCTAATCAAAATCGCTTATCTGCTACGAGCGATGGGTCAAAAATTATGTCACGCGGAAGTGGGGCAACACCCTCGGGGATGAAAATTGCCTCATAGAGAAAGACCTTTAACACATCGTATTCAGTTGGCTCAATTAATCTATAAACACAGCCCACTTGAACTTCCTCCTCAACTACCCCAAGATAAATTCAAAGCGCTATTTACGAAAATACCCACATTTTCATATAGATAATCTGCTGTATCAGCAAAAGCTGTAATACAGCTATTATACCCTGGGCTCCCGCTGACACATAACGAGTACCTATTTAGCTTTTCTATCTATGTGGAGTGATAAAGACTGAGTACAAAAAACAATTAGCGGAACTAAATAGAGCAATGAAACATAATTTGCTTGTATCAATTTATACAAACCAATGGGAACCAGACTATTTTTCCACTGGCTTTGTTAGATGCGATATCGGACCAAGAAGTAGTATTGAGTCACGTTACCCCGGATGGTCTGTATGACGGCTACATAGTTCGGAAGCTGGTGTGGCAGTAGCAATAAGACCATTTTGTCAAAGAAAAGGTTGACAAAAAAGTTTTAATTTTTTGTCAACCTTTTTATATGCTTATTAGTCTAGTTATTAGATACCAACCACCGTACGAGTTAGATGATTCCGTACATCCTATCCAAATTATTGTAAAAATTAACAAACCAATTCCGGATTTACTTCGGGAATTAGTAGGCTATGGCGTGGACATCTGGTCAGCAACAGAGGCTACGATTAGCCTGGAACAAATTTTTCTGGAAATAATGGAAAGGCAGGAAAATCCCGATGCGTTTATTACTGTTTGAAAGTATAAATCTCGTATACCAGCGTCGCTGGCTGGTAATATTTCCGGTATTATCTATTATTTCACTTTTTGCTATTGATTCGGTGTCTTGTAGGGCGAAAAATTTACATATGGCAGTAAATACTTGGGATGGCCCGTGTGCTGTCTTTTTCAACACTAACTATTTTATTTTTGCTGTTATTCTTATGTTTGTTGTAATTGTAAGCAGTAGCTTGATCCGCGATTTGAGTAATAGTTATCAATTGGTGGTATTAACCCGGGCCAAGCGATTATCCTGGTTAAATGCAAAAATAGGAGCGATTTTCTTTGCCGCGTTAATCTATGTTACGCATGACCCAGATAGAACAGTGGTTAAGAGAAGAAGGCCATAAAGAAGGTAGACGGGAAGGTGAAAACGAGAAAGCCTATGAGGTTGCTCGCACAGCACTGCTCAAAGGTGCCGATGTGGAATTTGTTGCGGAGATTACTGGCCTGCCATTGGGAATCATCCAGAAACTGAAAAACCATTAACCCATAATATTCTGGTCGGGGCGTATGCCACATGAATATTTCCTCTTTAGGAAGTTCTTTCACCGAGAGAACAGCAAAGGCGAGGAATTTCTGATCGGTTGGCGCAATCAGAACATTTGACCCCTGTTATTTTATCCCCAGGTAATCCATTAAAGCAGATTGAAATATCTTTGAATAATTCACGCCCTGGGCTTCGGCGATTTCCTTTAACCATGCCGGTATGGTTAGATTAGTTTTTACCGCTCTATTATCTAATTCATTCCTCACTATGCTCGGGAAGACGCTTACAGGAGAAATTATATATCCTGCTGCAGTCTCAGTATCCACTTGCGGTATTTTAGAAGGAGCAGGTATTTCATCTCCATCTTTTTCTATACCGTATAAATGAAGTCCCAATGCATCGGCAGCTTGTTTTTGTGCTTCTTCAAAATCTTTTCCATAGCTTACACATCCGGGAAGGTCAGGAAAATACACGCTATATCCTGTTTCTACCGGTTCAAACACTGCAAAATAAGTAAGCTTATGCATAATACTTTATCCCCCTTATAATTATGGATGCGATTTATTTTAGTCCTGCCTGTTTAAGTATGCTGTTTAGAGTACCGGGAGCAATATCTCCTTTGTGGTCAGGTACTGTTACTTTGCCTGTTTTAGTAGGGTGCTTTAATTGAATATGGGAACCTTTTGTTCGCCCCTCAATTTCTTTCCATCCGTCTTTGTATAAGAGTTTTAATACTTCTCTGACGGTCATACCTTGCCCCCTCCCTATGTCTATTATACGCCCTGGTTATACGCATGTAAATGTCTAAATGTTTTTAGAAAAATTATTACTAGTGAGTGCTACAGTCGTGGTCAACCAGCACCTTGGGGTGGCTCTTCCTGAAAACCTCTCAAGCTTTTAGCAATTCGGGCTTTTGTTGTAATATCTTGTTTAGCCATATATTTAATGGCAGGAGTTAAGGGAACTGGCAGGCTAACATCATACTAATGTTTGACAATAGTATTGTTAAACATTATCATTTCTATATGATAATCACATTCAAATGCAAAGAAACAAAGAAAATATTTGCGGGCAGATTTTCTAAAAAACTGCCTCAGGATATTCAAGAAATAGCCAGAAGAAAACTCAGGCTTATGAACAATGCAATATCGTTAAACGATTTACGCTCACCACCGAGTAATCATTTGGAACAATTATATGGTGATAGGGAAGGGCAATATAGCATAATGATTAACGACCAATGGAGAATTTGTTTTAAATGGCACAATGGGAATTGTACAGATGTGGCGATTACCGACTACCATTGAAGGGAGAAAACAAAGTGAATAGAATTAGGAACATTCATCCTGGCGAAATATTAAACGAAGAATTTTTAAAACCATTAAAGATTACACCGTATATCCTGGCTAAAGAAATACATGTCGATCAAACAAGAATATCCGAGATTATCAAAGGCAAAAGAAGGATTACCCCTGATACTGCCATCAGATTCGGGAAATATTTTAAAACGTCACCTCAATTATGGTTGGGATTACAAAACGATTTTGACCTGGAGGAGGAGAGGCTAAAAAGACGGAAAGAATTTGCAGGCATCAAACCGCATCATTCTATACGTACCCCAAAGCAATACTCTGCTCGTAAAACATCATCTCATAAATAAATCAAGAGGAGATAGTGGCAGGTGTCTGAAACAGTCTGACGGTTCGTTTTTGCCCCTGTTTCCCCTTGTTATTTTTCAATTTCAGGATTTATGGCTTTTCACATAATCATCAATTATAGCATCATAACCGGCCATGATATCCTGAATAATCTTGTTGCTGCCGGAATTAATGATTTTATCATCCACCTGGCTTACTGGTAAAACCCTGGGTGAAGTGGATGATATGAATATAGCATCCATATTAAGCATCTCTTCCAGGCTGATTTCCTTTTCCACTACCTGATACCCTTGATTCCGGCAGGCGGCTAAAACCATTTGCCGGGTTATGCCTTTTAACACCTTGTCACCCGGTGCGGTATAAACAACATCACCTTTGACCATAAATAAATTGGATCTGCCACCTTCGCTGACATTACCTTCCCGGTCTACCAGTAAAGCCTCATAGGAATCAGTTCTACGTTTAGCTTCATCTACCATATTACGATAATCTGCCCGGTCTACCTTGGCATTGGGATTGGGCCTTTCCACATGAACCAGAACAGTTTTAACCCCCTTCTGATAAGTCTCTTTGGAGGGATAATCGTGCTCTACAAAATATGCATAAAAATCAGGTGTCTTACCTGCTTCAGGGTAATTAATTACAAACTTAATATTACCATTTTCCACCTGATTGCTGTTAATTAACTCCCGTAAACGCTGGTCAATCTCTTTGTCATTGAGGGGCAACTCCAAATTAGTTAACCTTGCGGAATTTTTCAATCTTTCCAGGTGCTGTTCCAGAAACAGGGGTACACCCCGAATAACCCTTAATACTTCATAGAGAGAAATGCCCTGTTCAATAAACTCAGGGTGCAATTCTTCCTTTCTCATTTGCTGGTTATTTTTAATCCAGATATTCTGATAGGGAATCTCCATTTTTTAACTACCTCCTTAATATTATTTCGACGCAGATTCACAGATTAACGCAGATATTTTTTAAGAGAGTACATAACCTGTAGGGGCGAACCCATGTGTTCGCCCGGGGTCGGCAGTTCTGTAGGCAACAAGACATAAATCCTTCCGGGTTAAGTGGTCGGCCGGGCAGACACACGGGTCTGCCCCTACACACCTACACCTACGTCTGACGTATTACGCCCGCTGACTAATTTGGCCTGCCCTTACAATTCTACACCCTACGTCTGAGGTCTGACGACTTTTCCCTCCTCACTCCTTACCCCTCACTCAAAACAACCAGTCAATTTCTCATTTTGAAGTTATTCACAAG
>CAZUFR010000028.1:0-3740 GCA_964619655.1 uncultured Syntrophomonas sp.
ATAGCGGCAGCTATTGCTTATAAAGTGTACAAGCAGAGTAGTGATGAGGGACTGTATATTGCTGCAGCCGCTGGCGAACTAAATGAGGAAAGCAGTTTTGTTCTGGAGCGACTGGGGTTTGATACTCCAGTAATAGTTAGGAATGTGGGTACCACTGTAGAAGACTTGTTGGATAATGAAGAGATAATCTATGTGACTGCTGAGATGACAGTAGTGGAGTTAAGTAACTTTATGCAGCAGCACCGGTTAAAAACCCTGCCGGTACTGGATGATAAACATAAATTTCTAGGCCTTTTAACTATCGGCGATTTAGCTATGATTTTTATGGAACGTTTAGGGCATGGTCGGGATGTTGATAACAGCCCGGAAATCCTGCGGGATATTTTGAGTAACAAAGTAGCCGATATTATGAAAACCCGTGATTTAGTACTGTTTGAAAGCCGGGAACCGGTAGCCGAAGCGAAGAAACATATGATGGCCTCACGTTTTCGCAACTACCCGGTTGTAACTGAAGACAACCGCTACCTGGGCATGATATCCCGTTATGATTTACTGGGGATGAAACGTAAGAAGGTTATTCTGGTAGATCATAATGAAGAAAAACAGGCGGTTGACGGGGTGGAAGAGGCCGAAATACTGGAAATAATCGACCACCATCGGGTAGGCGATTTGCAAACTATAGTGCCCATATATTTTCACAATGAACCGGTTGGGTCTACCTGTACTCTGGTGGCAGAAACATTTCTAAACAACTCGGTCTATTTTAGTCCTGATCTAGCTGGTTTAATGCTGGCTGGTATTCTTAACGATACTATGATTTTTAAGTCACCTACCACCACTGATAAAGATCGTCGGGTAGCGGCTGAGTTGGAAGAGGCATCAGGGCTTTCTTCCCTGGAATGGGGTAAAGAAATCTACAGTATCTCCCATCTTGAACAGCATAGTGAGGAGGAACTGATAAGTGAGGATTTAAAGGAATATGTAAGTGGTAATACCATTTTTGCCATAGCCCAGGTGGAGACTATAGACCTGGGCCGCCTGAGCCAACGTAAAGATAAACTGATAAAAGCCATGAATGAGCTTTGTGAACGCCACAATTATGCTTTTATGTGCTTGATGGTCACCGATATTTTTGAGGAGGCTACTGAACTTATTGTCGCCGGGGAGAAAAGCAATTTAGTTGAGCAGGCCTTTGGACAAAGTGATAGTTTGGGTAGAATTTACTTGCACGGAGTCATGTCCCGTAAGAAACAGGTGGTACCGGTGATTTACGAGGTCTTACGTAAACAGCAGATTATGTAAGGGGACACAGGGGGACGTTTTTGGTGTGTCATTTCGAAATGACACACCAAAAACGTCCCCCTGTGTCACGAGCCAATTTTTTGGCTCATTTTTCTTTTCTGCATAAACTAGCTGCTGGTAAAATATTATTTTTTAAGGAGCCATAACAGCTCTTAAGCACCAATTAAGTCTGTGGCATGATTTTCCCCCTACCTCATGCAGTAAGGAGCCAGGCCATGAGTTTCAAAACCCGTATTAAACAGCACATAAGTGAAAACCGGCCGCAGTATATTATGGTAATATTAATTTTTTTAGTTGGATTAGTTATGGGAAATTATCAGGTACCCGGTCTGGATGGAGGTGTTAAGAGCCAGCTATCGGGGATGATTGAAGATTATTTAAGGGGAGGCATAGATGGTAGCCTAACCGGACCAGAGATATTAGGTGCTGCTTTTTTAAAGCAAGTACAGGTAACGGTATTATTATGGTTTTTGGGATTGACTGTAATTGGTTTCCCTCTAATACTGGGGTTTATATGGTTTAGAGGTTTTTCCCTGGGGTTTACGGTTAGTTTTCTCTTACATGACCGAGCTGGTGCTGGAATACTTATCACTGTAATGTCGATTTTACCGCAGAACATTATTTATATACCGGTCTTTTTAGCCTGGTCAGTGACGGCTATCAATTTCTCCATCTATGTCCTTAAAGGAAGAAATAACGGAGTTTCCCTGGGGCGGGCGTTAATAGGATATACAGTTTTAATGATGGTCTATCTATTAGTATTTCTGGCCGGAGCCTTTGTTGAGGCCTATCTGTCCCCCTGGTTTTTAAGCTTAATACTTTAGTAATGGGGAGGTAAGTTATGATTATCATTGTAAACAACTGGAAGAAGAAACTGGTTCGCCTGGGGGTAGCAGTGGTGATAATTACCTTTTTTGTAGTTACCGTACCGTTATTAACTGGTTTGCTGCATAATAAGGTTCCGGTTGGTGGCTGGTTTCAGGAAGAACACCCCAGCGGTAATCCCATGCGGGTGGAGCAGCCTAATCAAGAGAATAAGTTTGACCAGGTATTAGATCAATTTGTTATAAAAGTACAGGATTTTTATTATGAAGAGTAATGCTTAAAGAAGGAAAAATAGTCCGGGATGTCAAAAGTACTAAAAAACTGTAGGAGCTGACAATGCAGAATTATATTACTGCTTTTATAGAATATCTTCAATATGAAAAGGGCTTATCTGAAAACACCCGGGCAGCGTATCGCCGCGATCTTAATAAGTTTAATGCCTACCAGCTTAAAAATTCTGAATCGTCAGAACCGGGGGAAATAAATAAACAGCAGATAATGGCTTTTCTATCTACTCAAATGGATGAAGGTGCAGCTAATTCGACTGTAGCCCGCAGCCTTTCCAGCATCAAGTCTTTTTATAAATACCTGGTGCTGGAAAACCAGGTCCAGAATAATCCTACCTCTGATTTAGAGACACCAAAAATAAAACGGAGACTGCCAGATATATTAACTATTGAAGAAGTGGACAAGCTGATGGAGCAACCCCGGGTTACACTGCCCCTGGGTCTACGGGATCGGGCCATGCTGGAGTTGATGTACGGAACCGGGGTTCGAGTTTCGGAACTGTTATCTCTACAAATTGAGGATATAAACACCACGGCCGGTTTCCTTCGTTGTTTCGGTAAAGGGAGAAAAGAGCGTATCATACCGGTTAACCAGACTTCTATTGATTGGATACAGCGTTATCTGGCCCGGGCACGTAATTTATTGGTGAAAAACTACTTAGAAAGAACCCTTTTTGTCAATGCTAATGGCAGGTCCATGAGCAGGCAGGGATTTTATAAAATTCTGGGTGCTTATGCCAAAAAGGCGGAGCTGGGTAAGGAGGTTACTCCGCATACCTTGAGACATTCTTTTGCTACTCACTTATTAGAAAACGGAGCTGATTTGCGGGCGGTACAGGAAATGCTGGGACATGCTGATATTTCCACTACCCAAATATATACGCATTTAACCAGATCCAGGCTGATGGAGGTGTACCAGCTCTATCATCCAAGGGCTTAAGTTCGAAAATGGGCGCTAGTAACAAAATTGTCGTGTGAATTACTTCAAATTTAGAGCTTCAGTGATGTTTAGAGTTAGGCGTGAGGGGTAAGGAGTGAGGGGACAGTTAGATAAGGGCTCCCCATTATTCAAGTGCCGGACTCTTTATTTTAATGTTTTACAATATAAATCGTAATAAATTTGCGTTAATCTGCTCCCTTAATAGCGGCCCGGCACTCAGTTAATCTCACTTAATGTGCAGGGTGAAGGCTAACACTCAGTGTCGGGGAGCATCAGTGTGCCCTTTGGGTACGTCTAAATAAGCCTGGGTTAGTTATAGTATTTATTTTTTGAGGTGATGAAATGGGTAGAAGGGCTATAGTTATAGTACTTGACAGTATGGGAGT
>CAZUFR010000028.1:3840-12034 GCA_964619655.1 uncultured Syntrophomonas sp.
GAGGTGATGAAATGGGTAGAAGGGCTATAGTTATAGTACTTGACAGTATGGGAGTAGGTGAATGTCCGGATAGTTGCCTATATTGCGACCAGGGTTCAAACACCCTGGCCAACACGGCAAAGGCAGTTGCAGGGCTCAATCTTCCCCATATGCAGGAATTAGGTTTGGGAAATATAATTGATATAATGGGGGTTCCAGCAGTTACAAAGCCTCTGGGGGCCTATGGTAAAATGCAGGAAAAATCTCCGGGTAAGGATACTACTACCGGGCACTGGGAAATGATGGGATTAGAGCTCAGGCAGCCTTTTCCCACCTATCCGGAAGGATTTCCACCGGAATTAATTACTAGGTTTGAACAGCAGATTGGCTGCAAAACCATTGGAAATGTTGTGGCCTCGGGAACTGAAATTATAAAAGAACTGGGTCCAGAACATATAAGAAATGGTTGCCCTATAGTATATACCTCGGCTGATAGCGTATTTCAGATAGCAGCTCATGAGGAGATAATACCTCTGGAAAATCTTTATCATTACTGTACTATAGCCCGGGAACTTTTACAGGAGGAACACGCAGTAGGCCGGGTTATTGCCCGCCCTTTTATCGGCCAACCGGGGAATTTTGTCCGTACCGCTAATCGTCATGATTTTTCCAAGGAACCGGATATCACTCTGTTAGATAAGATAAAGGAAAGTGGCCAGGCGGTAATAGGCATAGGTAAGATAAAGGATATATTTGCCGGACGGGGTGTCACCGAGTCTTATTCTACGATTAATAATCAGGATGGTATAGATAAAATCCTGCAGGTTTTACAAAAAGATTTTAAGGGCTTACTATTTGCCAATCTGGTGGACTTTGACCAATTATATGGACATCGTAATGACCCCCATGGGTATGCCCGAGCATTGGAGGAATTTGACCAGAGACTACCGGAAATAATGAAGCTGCTAGGTAATGAAGATTTATTAATAATTACTGCAGACCACGGTTGCGACCCCACTACGGTAAGTACCGATCATTCCCGGGAGTATGTCCCCCTGCTGGTTTACGGCAGGGAATTACAGCCCGGAGTTAATCTGGGCTGCAGGGAGACTTTTGCAGATGTTGCTGCTACTATAGCGGAGTACCTGGGTATAAAATATAACCTGGCCGGGGAAAGCTTTTATTCCAGCCTGGTGAGAGAATAGAGAGGTGGGGACAAGTGACACAGGGGGACGTTTTTGGTGTGTCATTTCAAATGACACACCAAAAACGCCCCCCTGTGTCACACAGATGATGGAGTTGAATTTATGAATATACAGGATTTGATAATTAAAAAAAGGGATGGACTGGAGCTTAGCCAGGAGGAAATTAATTTTCTGGTCCAGGGCATTAGTGACGGCTCTATACCTGATTACCAGATATCTGCTTGGGCTATGGCAGTGTATTTTCAAGGTATGAATGATAGAGAAACCCGGGATCTGGCTCTGGCTATGGCCTATTCCGGGGAGGTAGTTGATCTTTCCGCAGTTGCCGGGATAACAGTGGATAAACATAGTACTGGAGGAGTAGGAGATAAGACTACCATGGTGGTAATTCCTCTAGTGGCCGCTGCCGGGGTGCCAGTAGCCAAAATGTCGGGTCGGGGTCTGGGGCACACCGGGGGGACTATAGATAAGTTTGAATCTATACCTGGTTTTCAGGTAGAACTAACTCATCAGCAATTTATGGAGCAGGTTAACCAGGTTAAGGCCGCGGTAATATCGCAAAGTGGAAATCTGGTACCTGCTGATAAGAGACTATACGCTGTCCGGGATGTAACCGGGACGATAGAAAGCATACCGCTCATTGCATCCAGTATTATGAGCAAGAAGATAGCATCCGGAGCTCAGGGTATTGTTTTGGATGTAAAAGTCGGCACGGGAGCCTTTATGAAGGAGCAGACAGAGGCAGTCAAGCTGGCCCGGGCCATGGTAGAAATAGGCCGGGGAGCAGGACGGCAAGTAGTTGCAGTAATTACTAATATGAGCCAACCCCTGGGACAAGCAGTGGGTAATAGTCTGGAAGTACAAGAAGCAATTGATACCCTGCGGGGAGAAGGGCCGGCTGATTTGGAAGAGCTCAGTATAATACTGGCGGCCCATATGCTGGTTTTAGGAGGCATATACCCTGATTGGGATAGTGCTATTACTGGTGTCAGGGAGACACTGGATTCAGGCCAGGCTCTGGAAAAATTTAAGCAGATGATTGTAGCCCAGTATGGAATTTTGGACTTCGAACAGTCTGATTATGGGCTGCCAGCAGCCAGATTTAATGCGGAAGTAAGGGCAGATAAGGATGCTTACGTAAGTGGGCTTAACGCCTTGGAAGTGGGCCGGACAGCTATGTTACTGGGAGCCGGGCGTGAGCAATTAGGTGATAATGTCGATTATACTGCCGGCATAAAACTGGTTAAGAAGTATGGTGATTATGTTAATGCTGGTGAAGTTATTGCTACCGTATATAGTAATGATAAGGCTAAAATAGATGCTGCCGGGATAAGACTATTAGATGCTTATCAGTTTACTAACCACCGCCTGGACCCCCTTACCCTGGTGCTTGATACTATAAAATAAGTGTCCAGCATTTAGTAATAGTAATTTCATATTAACCCCCCCATGTCCGGAAATACTTATTAAAAAGTCGCGTAAATCCTTTAATAACTATATTTATCTGGTAAAAATAACGATATAAGTCATAGGAGAGGAATTGTGTCTTATGTATTCATAGTAGTAGGGGGGCAAAAGCATGAAAATATTTATTTTACATGGACCAACTGCATCCGGTAAAACTATGCTTATGAATTATTTGCTGTCAGAAGACTCGGACTACTTGGAACCACTCATTTCTTTTACCACGCGCCGCAAAAGACTTCAAGAAAAGCACGGACACCATTACTATTATTTTACTCGCCAGCAGTATTTAGATTATTGCCGTACAGGTAAGATTTATGAAGAAATTCACTACCTGGATGAGATATATGGTGTTACTACTGATGAACTTCAACGAGTGAATAATACTAAGAAAAATGGCCTGGCTATCATGAATATTGAAGGTATTAGAATTTTTAAAAGGAAGATGAAATCACAGGATGTTGTAAGTATCTTCATTTATCGTGATTTGAAAGATATTATTAGTTCCATATTAAATAGTGATCGAAAAAAAGAGGACAAGGAAAGCCGCATTGAACTGGCCAAAAGTGAGATGCTGGATATAACTAGTTGTGATTATGTGGTATATAATATTGGCACCCTGGCTGATTCTTATGCTCAGTTAAAAAAGATTATCCAAAAAGAAATTAATGCCCGGCCCATAGATAGACAAATTAATCCCGGGGAACGCTACCGTCATTTTAAGAGTGACGTTTACGAGATAATAACTACTGCTCTCTATACCGAAAACTACTGTCCCTTAGTGATATACCGGGATATTAAAACCGGAATCGACTATGCCCGGCCCTATGAGATGTTTTGCGGTAAAAAAGAGTTGAAACAGGAAAATAAAATTGTCAACCGCTTCGAACTGATAAAGGAAGAAAACTAGTCAGCAATAAGTCCGAATAAGTCCGGGGACTGTCCCCGGACTTATTACTGTCATAATAGGGTGTACACCTAAATATAATCTAATAATGATTATTCAAGGGGGTGTACACCTTTATGCCTGGTAAGAAGAAAATTGGCCTGATGGTTATACTTATTTTTCTGATAACCCTATTTACTCCTGCTGTGCTTTATGCTGATACAGTGGATGCCAAAGCTGAGGCCTATGTACTGATGGATGCTGATTCGGGCAAGGTATTGCTGGCCGCCAATGAGCATAAAAGGCTGGCCCCGGCCAGCATGACCAAACTAATGACTCTAATTTTAGCAGTTGAAGATTTACAGAATGGCAAAGTAAGCTTAAAAGACAAAGTGGTTACCAGTGAAGAGGCCTGGAAAATGGGAGGTTCGCAGATTTATCTGGAACCAGGCGAAGAGATGACCTATGAGGATATGTTGATAGCAATTGCGGTAGGTTCAGCCAATGATGCCTGTGTTGCCGTTGCCGAACACCTGGAAGGTACTCATAAAAATTTCGTGGAACGTATGAATCGGGAAGCCAAAATGCTGGGGTTAAAGGATACCCATTTTGTCAATTCTTATGGATTGTCTGCTCCTAAACATTATACCAGTGCTTATGATATGGCAGTTATGGCTCGTCATGCCTTGAATTATCCCAAAATATTGGAGTATACAGCGATTAAAGAATACAAACTACGTCAGGGTGAGTTTGTACTATATAATACTAACAAACTATTATGGTGGTACCAGGGTGCAGATGGCTTTAAAACTGGATGGACTAACGAAGCCAAGTATTGTCTTACCTCCACCGCCAAAAGAGATGGTTTGCGCTTAATTGGAGTTGTAATGGCTTCTCCAGAGAAGCACGGTAATTTTAGGGATACCATGAAATTGTTTAATTACGGGTTTGCTCGTTATGGCTTCAAAAATATTACCCCTCGGGGAACTGTCTGCGGAGTAGTCAAAATAGGGAAAGGTATTCAGGAAAATGTCGAAGTTATAGCCGAAGAGGATGTAGGGTCCATTGTTAAAAAAGGTGATGAGAAAAAGATTAAGGCTGAGCTGGCTATACCTGACTATGTTGATGCACCCGTAAAAAAAGGCCAAAAACTAGGGGAATACCTGGTATATAACGATGGGCAGTTGTATAAAAAGGTTAATCTGCTAGCTGCTCAAGACGTACCCCGGGCAGGTTTAATTAAACAAATAAAGAAGATGCTTGCCGAAACCTATCTATTATAATTGGAATTTTGTGGAAGGACATTTCCCCTTCTTGTAGAAACTATATAATGTTAAACCGGGCAAGAAGGGGATGAGTAAATGGATGTAGAGTATAAAACGGTTCGTAATACACTGGTAGTTCGAGTTAAAGGCGAGCTGGACATGCTTATCGCAGATAAAATAAGGCAAGAGATAGACCGGCGCCTAGAGGAGAACGGTATTAAAAACCTTATTTTTAACCTGGAAAAGGTAACTTTTATAGACAGCTCCGGATTAGGGGTGATTATCGGCAGGTACAAGAAGGTATCTGCCGTTAGCGGGCGTATGTTTATAGTGGGAGCTAGAAACCCGGTCGAAAAAATCCTGCATTTCTCCGGGATTAATCGATTGGTTCCCATGTATAACACTGAACAGGATATAATTAACCTGTAAAGGGAGGTGGAGACCAGCCTTAAAGGTTGGGAAATAATGAGTATTGTAAATTATGTACGTTTTGAATTTCCAAGTTTACCTGAGAATGTTTCTTTTGCCCGTTCTTGTGTGGGGGCCTTCGTCTCCCAGTTGAATTGCACCCTGGATGATATTGAAGAAATCAAACTGGTAGTCTCTGAAGCCGTATCTAACAGCATTATTCATGGTTATGAGAACCGTAGTGATGGTAAAATCGAAATTATGGCCAGTCTGCTTGATGATCGTTCTCTGGAACTAACTGTGAAGGATTACGGTAAAGGTATTGAAAATCTCGAACAGGCTATGCAACCTAGTTTTTCCAGTGACCCTAATCGGATGGGGCTGGGCTTTACCTTTATGAAATCTTTTATGGATGAAATGGAGATTAGCACTCAGCCTCATGAGGGGACAAGCGTCCTATTAAAGCGCCATTTCTTAAACCGAGATCGGCAAGCTTATGCTTAAAAGGGGGATGGCTATGTCCTCAGGAAGTTCTTATCAGGATAATGAAGCCCTCCTGCGTTTGGCTCAGGAGGGTGATATAGATGCCCGGGATCGGATATATGAGGCTAATGTAGGTCTGATATACATGGTTTTGGAGAGATTTAAAAATTCGTCTTATGATTATGAAGACCTTTTTCAAGTAGGGTCAATTGGTTTATTAAAAGCTATCGACAAATTCGATTTTAGTTTTAATGTTCGCTTTTCAACTTATGCTGTTCCTATGATAATCGGTGAGATTAAAAAATTCCTGCGTGATGATGGTATTGTTAAGGTCCAGCGTAATATCAAAGAAACTTACACAAAGATTCGTTGGGCCCAGGATAAACTGCGGGGAGACCTGGGTCGGGAACCAGGCGTAAACGAGATTGCCAGTTTACTGGAAATGGAGAAAGAAGATATTGTAGTGGCAATGGAGGCTTGCCAGGCTCCTGCCTATATGCATGATGTAATGCCAGGGGAGGAAAGAGAACAGTTATCTCTTATTGACCGGCTGGCCAATGATGAGGGTAATGTATTGTTGCTGGAAAAGCTGGCTCTACGTGAGGCCCTGGCACAACTGGAACCCCGGGAGCAGGAAGTGGTTTTAAGACGGTTTTTCAAGGACGAAACCCAATCCTGTATAGCTGATGATTTAGGTGTTTCCCAGGTACAGGTATCCCGAATTGAAAAACGGGCAATTAATAAATTAAAAGAGTTACTAAAATAAAGTGCGATTGTTCGAAAAACAGGCCAGGTGGCCTGTTTTTTTTGCATATAACCAGGCCGTGTGAGTCATGTTTTTCAAACTCAAGCAGTCACAGTAGTTGAAATTTTCTCATATTATGGATATCAGGATTGATTTCTGCAGGTTTTAGTATTAGTCTTGGCTCTCTTATCTCAGTAAGAATGGGAGGATACCAGCATGGTGGAAATAAAGGTGACAAGGACTAAACCAGTAAACCTGGTCTATGGAAACAACATGCAGTCCCAGGTGAGAACAAGAGTACCACTAAAACAGCGGCAGAACGATAAGCAGTTTATCGAAGGAGTATCAGTTATAACCTGTACTAACCGGCCGGAATACCGGGAAAGGATTATCGCAAACTATATGCGCCAGTATTACGGTCCGGTAGAACTAATTATCATACTTAATAATAATGCTGCCAACTTGGGTGAATGGGAGGCATGGGGTAAGTCTTATCCCAATGTAAAGGTCTATCAACTGGATGAGTCAGTTACACTGGGGGAATGCCTTAATTTCGGGGTTAAACATTCCAGGTATGGTTATGTTGCCAAATTCGACGATGACGACTATTATGCTGGTCCTTATCTGCAGCAAGCAGTAGACGCTTTAAAAGCAACGGGAGCCGACATTGTGGGAAAATGCAGCATATTTGTTTATTTTGAAGGTAGTGATACCCTGGCTATCGCTCATCAAGATCACGAAGAGCGTTTTACCAGTATGCTGGCGGGTGCGACTATGGTTATCAACAAAAGAGTATTTAATCGGGTTCGGTTTAAACATATCAACCAGGGAGAAGATACCGATTTTCAACTTAATTGCAACCAGCAGGGAATCAGCCTGTATTCCACTAATAAGTATAATTTTGCTTGTATCCGGCGGGCCCAAACAGATACCCATACCTGGAGGGTGGAGGAGAAAGAGTACTTAAGATTTTGTCGCATAATAGGCCAGGTGGATGATTTCCGGGAAACGGTGACGGCATATTAAGGGGTTAATTAGAAAATATGGTGCTGGCAGCAGATAATATGGGTATGGCAAAGTCTGGGGGTAACCTAAAATACGGGGTTAATTAAGAATTAAGAATTGAGAATTTTGAATTATTGTGGAAATGCTTACGCATTTCTCTTTACTACACTTAACGCAACCCCAACTGCTATTTTCATCAGTGGTTGCGTGTGCCTAGCAGACATGACGGGTTAATAAGAAAATAGAATTTTGACACAGAAAAACTCTGAGAACTATGAAAAACACTGAAATTTTAATTTTATTTAATGAAAGCTAAGGCTAAAGCCTCCGCTACGAACCGCGGGACACAGACGAAATAGCTAGACAACTGACCAACTATCGGTAGCGGAGGCTTCAGCCTCCGGTGGGAAACGAAGTTTCCCCAATTCGTTGTACCTGTGCAACTATTTTCATTGATGGTTGCGGCCTCCGGCCATGAGGGGTTAATTAGAAAATAGATTATTTAAAGGATAGATGGGAATGAGTAATATTATTAATAAAACTGATGATTTGGCGCGGGTAAAGAAGGCTTTGATTACTGGTATAACAGGCCAGGATGGGTCTTATTTGGCCGAATTTTTAATTAGCCGGGGTTATGAGGTGCATGGGATTATACGCCGGACTTCAATCTTTAATACTGACCGTATCGATCATATTTATCAGGACCCTCATCAATCCAACCCACCCCTATACCTGCACTACGGCGATTTAACCG
>CAZUFR010000029.1:0-12018 GCA_964619655.1 uncultured Syntrophomonas sp.
TCATAATTCTACGTTCCTGGTTTTTCCTTCTACCCGGGGGGTAGTTACATGGTCTTCTCCACTTAGGAGTCCGATTTTGTAAGCTGCCAGGAATACAACTAATAAGAGCAGGGCCAGTAGTATATTAGCCTTGGAGCTGCTGATAAAGGTAATAATAATGGCTATCAGGCTGAAAAAGCTGCTGACGCCATAAATGATTAAAACACTGCGGCGGTGACTCATACCCAGGGCCATCAGACGGTGATGGAGATGGTCACGGTCGGGTAAGAAAATAGGCACCTGATTATATAGCCGCCGGAAAATGGCGAAAAAGGTATCAAATATGGGTATGGCCAGTATTACTATGGGTATAAACAGGGATATTAGGGCAGCACTTTTAGCGGTGCCGATTATAGCCAAACATGCCAGGACGAAACCAAGGAAGTTGGATCCAGAGTCTCCCATAAAGGTTTTAGCCGGGTAGAAATTAAAGGGAATAAAACCGGCAATGGCTGCCACCAGGGTAAAGGCCACCACTGCTGCCTCCGGCTGTCCTTTCAAAAGGAATACAACTGCCATGGTGGTGGCGGCAATAGCAGATACGCCTGCAGCCAGTCCGTCCAGGCCGTCAATCAGGTTTATAGCATTGCTTATGCCAACTATCCAGAGAATAGTCAGGGGTATACTTAAGAAACCCAGGTTAAACCCACCGTCAAAGGGGTTAGTAACAAAATGCACTACTACCCCATAGTGAACTGCTACCGAAGCGGCAATTATTTGACCCAGAAGTTTAATCCAGGGTGAAAGCTGAAAT
Organism: uncultured Syntrophomonas sp.; assembly: GCA_964619655.1. Taxonomy (GTDB): domain Bacteria; phylum Bacillota; class Syntrophomonadia; order Syntrophomonadales; family Syntrophomonadaceae; genus UBA4844. The sequence goes on from CAZUFR010000029.1 coordinate 794, forward strand.
ATATCATCCAGCAAACCTACCAGGAAAATTATACAGGCACCATAAATCAGGCCGGTGAATGGCCCCGATACCTTTAAGATAAATATCAGGCAGATTAGAAAGGATACGAATATAGCCATACCACCCATACGGGGCATAGCATGGGTATGTACTTTGCGCTCTTCCGGGCGGTCAACTGCCCCTATTTTAAAAGCCAGCCTGATGACTAGGGGACTGGCCAGACAGGACAGGACAAAAGCTGACAGTAATACTATTATATATAAATGTGCAGCCATAAGGCACAAACCCTCCAAAACTCTACTAGGACCATTCTAGCATCGTTATCTTCTACTTGTCCATATGGCAATTACAGGAGGATAATGTAGAATTAACTCAAGCGCAGAATTTATATAGGTATACGCAACTAATGCCGCAGGCTTACAGGGGAAATAGACACAGATAACACAGATTCATTATAATTTTCACAGATTTTTTATAATTTGTTTTGAAGGGGGACGAAAATAGCTATCCGCGGATTTTTTGACACTGATTTCACTGATTTCTTATGATTAACACTGATTTTTTAATACAATTTTTAAGGAAAGCGAAAGCTGAAGCTTCCGCTACGTATTAGGACGATTCTATAGCTGGGTGAACCCATTTCTTCCAGATTTTTTCTAGAATCCAGATGCCGAGTAGGGTGGCCAGGCCGATGACGATGCCGACTAAGAGTCCGGCCAGAGTGCGGTTGGCTGATATAGTAATGGCGGTAAAAACATGGGAGAAACTATTCACCGTAGAAATAGTTCCCATCATAGCGCCCAGGCCTAATATGAGCACCAGTTCTTTAATGGGATAACGGCGATACAGATAGACCAGAGCAAATATAGCCGGGTAACCAATCAATATTTCTTTGAAACGGGGCCGGGCCATGAATATAGTTTCCAGCACTTCACGCAGTCGCAGTTCTAAGGAGGAAACCCCGACTCCACCAGTATGTCCACTGCGTCCTACATAATAATACAAAGCTACTACCACCATAAATGCCAGGAATAAAGCCAGATAGCTGGGGCTGCGCCGCATCCAACCGGCGGTGTATTTGACTACGCCCTCTTCCCCGCTGAAAACTACCAAATAATTTACTATAAATAGCAGCAATGGTAAGAGAAAGGCCAGTTTCACACCGCGGAATAATTCCACGTTCATGATATAGCGGATATCAGCCAGGCTGCTGACAATGGTGAAAGCTCCTAACAGGTTAATGCCCAGCAGAATAACCAGAGAAGTTATAATTTGGCGAACAGTTCCATGCTCTACCCGGTAATTCCGCAAATATATAATCCATATTAAGCTGGCTAGAGTCGGATAGATGATAGCAGCAGCCAGGGCATAGAGTTGGGCCAGAGCTACTCCTCCCTTTAATCCAACCAGCAGGGCCAGAATAGCACCGGCAATTAGGATAAGGTATTTCACCTTCGGGGGTATTTTCAGCAGATAAACCAGATAGAGATAGCCAACCAGCCACAGGCTCAGGGCAATCATCATCCAGTGGAATACACCGGGCACCTGACTGGATAATGGCCGAGTATTATTACCCAGAGTAAAGCCTTTACTTCCAATAGTTTGGTGAAAAGCATCCAGTTTTTCCATGGTTTTATCCAGGTTTTCCGTAAAACTAAGTTTCTGGTCATTAAATGGTACTACATACATTATACGAATACCACGGTCTACCACCGCCCTTACCCAGCGGTAATAGCGTTCATTGACATCATCCAGGAATTCATCATTGCGGGTAGAGTAAACTCTATTAATAGGATAGGACGTGACCTCCATAATCTCATCCAGGCCTTTTTGCTCCATGTAGCCCAGCTGCACCGAGGTTTCAAAAATACCCAAAGTCAAATCTTCATCCTGCACCAGTTTCTGCAGATAACTTAAATGTTTGGGGTAACCCGGGAGCTGCCCCCCATCAAAAATCAGAATCTTTACATTGTATTTTTGGACTAAATCACGGTATTCTTCCAGGTATTTAGTATTAGAGCCCCGATTTTGGCCGGGCATTAATACGATTTGAAATCCCTGCTTAGAAAGCTCATCCAGTATGGACTCGTCAAAACCGAGCCGGGCATCAAATATAGGGGGAAGGTTTTCCATCTTATTAGCACCAGTACGGGGTTGGGGAATTAACATAGTCTTAAGAATGAAATAATCTTGTCCCCCCACCGAAAACTGGATTAATTCCTGCTGGTTAAAACGTCTTTCCAGACGTTGACGCAAAAACTGTGTTGTTTTCAAGTCGCTGGAAACCAGTACCCGGTTGGAAGGGTTAATGGATTTTCCTTCGATTTCCTGCTGTATAGAGGGCCATATATCACTGCCATAGGATTTTGTGAGCGCACTGAATTCGGCATAGGAATACAAACCGATGTCTCCCCGTTCCTCCAGGTCGCGTACGGTAGTTTCTTTTACCGCTATATTCTTAACTCCGGCGCTATGTAAATCGTCTAATATTTGGTCCAGACTCTGGTTAGCAAAATTAGCAGTTTTCGAAAATTCCCGGTAATCAACCACTGTTACCACAGTCTGGTTGCGGGTTTCATTGTGGTAACGCAGCCAGAAACCGCCCAGGCAGCCGGCCAGAACCGCCAGCAGGAGAACCCCGATAATTATCCGCTTCTGTTTCATTTATGACTCCTCCCCTAAACGAAAAACATCCATCAGTTTTAATCCGTAGGCTAAACCCAGGTAGACTCCCCCGCTTAAACCTGCCGGCAGTAGAAAGCCCATCAGCAAGCCGCTGTTATGTAAGGGACGGAATAAAACTATAATTCCCAGCATGCCCAGGACTGGTATTAAGAGGCGGGCAGCATAAGGCAGTATCTCTCCTAAAGAAAGTCCCCCGATCTCGCGGCGTACCAGGGTCGCCATAATCATCCCATAAATCAGCATAGCAAATGCGGTAGAGCCGCTAAGGCCAATTATTCCCCAGGATGATAACAGCAGATTGCCGGCAAAATTTATAGCCAGGCAAAATAAACTGACCAGCATGGGAATTTGAAATTTTCTTAAGGCATAAAAAACCCGGTTAAATATCTCCTGTCCGACATAACCCACTACTGCCAGGCTGTAAAACAAGAAGGCCTGGGAGGTCATCGCCGTAGAGCGGCTGGTAAAGGCGCCGCGTTCATAAACCAGGGAGATAATTTCTTCATTATATGTTAACACCAAAACCAGGTAGGGTACCAGAATTAATAATAGTATTTTAAAAACTGTTCCCAGCAGTTTCCGTATCGCGGCATAATCGTATTCCAAACAGAAACGGGACAGGCGGGGGAAGACTACAGTGGACATGGCCACAATGAATACGCTGGTTATGGTAACGAACAAATTACCGCCAAAAGATAAAGCTGCGGTGCTGCCCTCTCCCAGATGGGTACCAAAAGAACGGTCTATGATGAGACACAGCTGCAACAGCGAATTTCCCAGCAGAACCGGCACCAGTTTTTGCAGAGTGGTAAGCACTTCCTGCTGTCTTTTCCCCAGACCGCGCGGGAAAGGATACTGCTCCTGGCGCAGTACCGGTAGTTGAATCAAAAACTGTAACAGCCATCCGACGGTAGTTACATAGCTTAATAGAACTATATCATTACCACGTAGATATAAGGCCAGAATAATTAGTAAATTGAAGGGAATGCTGATGGCGGCCGAGCGTATAAAATACCCATGCACCTGCAATATGCCGGCCGTGACATAGGTAAGGTTTACAAATAATAGGGTAGGCATCATTATGCGGGTTAGCAGAATGGCCATCTGCTGAGCAGAATCACTAATCCCCGGAGCAATAACCCTGGTAATGGCCGGGGCAAAAATAATACCGAGAACGGCTACAATTGTACTCCATAAAGTAAGCTGAGCCATCAGTCGAGATAAATACTGGTTACGTTCTTCGCGGGTGTGGTTTTTTAAATATTCGGTTAAAGTTGGGATGTTAACTGATGACAAAGCCGTACCGATACTGGAAAAGAGCAGGCTGGGAAAGCTGAAAATAACCTGAAATAAATCGGTTAAAATGGTGGTACCAAACACCGCAGCAAAGAAAATATCCCGGGCAAATCCCAGCAGTTTGGATAGGAAAATAACTGCAGACACTCCTATAAAAGTACGACCGGTACGATTCTCCTCATTCATCTGCTACTTCACCGCCTTTCCAGGCCGGAGCAGGGATAAGGCCAGGCTAGCGTTTTCCTCGGCACGGCTGCGCAGACCGGTGGAGGCCCGGGCAATGCGCTGACGGAAATCCTCGCTGGTAAGCAGGCGATTGAGCTCTGCCGTCATTGGTGTTGATTGTAATGGTAGCGGCGTCATATGAAATTCCTTTAAAAAGGCATCTACTTTCGGATCATAGGATATACCGGCAAAGGGCACTCCCATACTGGCGGCAAAAACCAGGGCATGCAAACGCATACCTATAATAAAGTGCATACGGGAGATTAAAGCCAGGTGTTCCCGGCTGTTTAAACCCTGATCAATGATACTGGCCGAATTTTTCATTAAGGAGGCTACCCGTTGTGATTCCTCCACATCGTCAGGATAGGCCATGGGAATAAACAATATTTGATACCCTTCAGCAACCAGCTGGTCCAGGCAGTGGGCCAGTTCGGCTTGATAGCCTTCCAGATTCGGCCATTTCCGAACCGAGACGCCGATTATCGGTTGCTTAGAGTCAATTAATTGGGTTAGTTTGGATGCCATGGTGTGGTAGTCATCCGGCAAGGGCACCAGGGAAAAGACCGGGTCAGAAGTTACCCTAATCTCAGGGCGGTTTACTCCTAGTTCCCGTAGCAGGTGCAGCGAATCCTGGTCACGTAAAGTAATTAAATCCACCCGGTTGGCTACCAGGCGCATCAGGAATTTGCTAAAAGGGCGGTTGATGGGACCTACTCCCTGGGCGTAGAAAATTACCGGTTTGCCCAACAGTTTGGCCAGGGCTACCACACTGATATAGTAGGCCAGGGAGCGACCGCTGGTAACGTCTTGAAAAATGCTGCCGCCCCCGCTGATGAGCAGGTCGGAGGAGAGCAGTCCTTTTAACACCTGCCCGGGGTGCATGTAATAAGCAGTTTCTACCCCATGCAGGCGCGCCGTTTTTTGCGGGTTCCCGGAAAAAACCAGAAACTTAAGATCCGGCTGGAGCCGTTGTAATGACATGGTTATGGCTGACAGCAGGGCTTCATCCCCGGCATTGTCAAAGCCGTAGTAACCCGATAGGGCAATTTGCATATATTATCTCCCTAAGTTTTTTAATTTTGAATTCTTAATTTTGGATTTTTAATTATCGTAGAAATACACCGTATTTCTTTTTATTTCAATCTTTTGCTTTCTTACCGGGCTGGTAGAAAGAAGCCCGGGTGTTCTCATGTATAATATAACAAAGACTTTTGATTATCAACACGTAGTTTTGCCCGGGTCAGTCCTGTTTACTGTTGACATTTTTGGCTGTCCGGCCTAAATTGGGCAGAGATACTTAAACTTTATGGTGGAGGAGAGATTATTGAAAAAACGTACTATGTTTATTACCAGCTTATTAATCTTCGTACTATTAGCAACCGGATCAGCCCTGGCCGATTCAACTTATCTGGAAAATGGTCAGGTGGTGGAAGAATTCTCATCCCGCCCACTGGCTGATCGTAAAGAGATTCGCAGTCTGGGAACTGGATGCAACCGTTATGTGGATCATGCCCAGGGGTTCAGTCTCTCTTATCCCCAGGAAATGAAAGTAGATGTTTCTCTATCTTCAATTCGCACAGTATTAAGTGATAGCGCTACGCGCCTGGAAATTTATCATGATACTTTCAGTTCGGCTAATGCTCCTACGGCCCAGGCCTATATCAATTATAGCAATCGCTTTTTGCTTAATAAAACGGATCACCAGGTCCAGGAAGACCGTTACCTGATCATTAACGGGTATCAGGTGCATCTGCTACGCTGGGAACGAAATAAGCTGGCTCGGGTAGAAAATGACCATAATTACTATGTCAGCGCAGAAATCATAGTCAACCCGACTGAATTATATACTCTAATCTGGGAATCCACCCGGCCTATCAACGAATATATGACGGTGCTGGAAAGTTTTCAAACTATTCCCCGTAGCGGGAGTCCCGGGTTCTGGGTAAAATACGCCCCTACCCAGACCAATTGGAATGATGAAACCAGAACCTGGTTTGACCAGTATTTCCAGGAATCAGCTCCGTTGACCTGGGGTATTTTTGAGCCGACGGCTCCCGTAAGCTTTAGCTATTTGCAGCAATTAGAGAAACGTTTTAACTACCAGTTTCCTATCCTGCTGGTTTATCAGCATCTAGATAGCAATCCACCTCTGCCTATTTTACAGCAGGCTTATAAGGAAGGCCGTACTGTGGAGTTGACTCTGCAGACTTCCTCGGCAAAATTGAGTGAGGCCGACAATCAACGTTTGCCCTATGATTTCTTGAATGGCATTTATGATGATTTCCTGCATAATTATGCCCGTCAGTTAAAGGAATTTGGCCACCCGGTGCTGTTTCGCTTGAATAATGAAATGAATGGCGATTGGTGTACTTATTCCAGCTACTACACCTCAAAAGACCCGAATCTGTTTATTGCTTTGTGGCGCTATGTGTATGATATTTTCCAACAGGAAGAAGTAGATAATGTGATCTGGGTATGGAATCCCAATGATATCTCTTTCCCTGATTTTAAATGGAACCACGCTTTCTTATATTATCCGGGCGATGAGTATGTAGATGTGGTAGGTTTGACCGGCTACAATACCGGCACCTATTATGCAGGGGAACAATGGCGGGAATTCGCGTACATATATGACTCCATGTACCGGTTATATGGCAGCGTTTTTAAACATCCGTTTATGATCACTGAGTTTGGTTGCAACTCGGTGGGTGGTGACAAAGCCGCCTGGATTGATAATATGTTTGCAGCCATTAAACAATATCCGCGCATTAAAGCTGCTATCTGGTGGAGCGGGACCGACTGGGATTCCCAGAATCGACCCGCTCGCATCTACCGTATTGATGAGAATAATCAAGTGTTAGACGCCTTCACCCGGGGACTGACCGAATACCAGCCAAAATCAGTCAGTGCGGGGGCGCAGGGTGGGGAAGAGGATAACGTCTCGGATTGAAGGGGAGCCGGTAATAAGCATGACCAGACGGTCGATGCCGATACCCATGCCTCCCGCTGAGGGCATGCCGTATTCCAGGGCGTTTATGTAATCCTCGTCCATCATGTGGGCTTCGCTATCTCCCTGGGCTCTTTTTTCTACCTGTTTCAGGAAACGTTCTTTTTGGTCTATGGGGTCATTAAGTTCGGAAAAGGCATTGGCTATCTCCCGCTGCATAATAAATAACTCGAAACGGTCGGTAAATTCAGGGTTAACGGCGTTTCTTTTGGCCAGGGGGGAGATCTCTACCGGGTGTCCATAAACAAACGTTGGTTGGATAAGCTTTTCTTCAACAAACTCCTCAAAAACCTCGTTAATTAGCTCTCCGCGAGTAGTTGTATCATCGATTTCCATGTTCAGGCTGCGGGCTGCGGCCCGGGCTTCTTCATCGCTTTTGATGCTGGTGAAGTTAACTCCGGTATATTTTTCAATGGCCTCCAGCATGGATATGCGCTGCCAGGGCAGGGTAAAATCGATATGCTCTCCTTCCATTTCTACTATCATACTGCCATTTACTCTATTTACTACAGTGGCAATCATGTTCTCCGCTAAATCCATCATGGTTTGAAAATCGCCATAGGCCTGGTAGATTTCCAGCATGGTGAATTCAGGATTATGGCGGGTGGATATACCTTCATTGCGGAAATTGCGGTTTATTTCATAGACCTTTTCCAGCCCCCCGACAATCAGGCGCTTTAAGTAAAGCTCGGGGGCAATACGCAGGTAGAGATCCATGTCCAGGGCATTATGATAGGTAATGAAAGGACGGGCGGTGGCACCACCAGCAATAGGCTGCATCATAGGGGTTTCCACTTCCAGATAACCGCGTTCATCCAGGTAGTTTCTCATTTCTTTGATGGTGCGGCTGCGCTTAATAAATACTTCCTTAACTTCGGGGTTGACAATGAGGTCAACATAGCGCTGGCGATAGCGCAGTTCCACGTCTTTAAGTCCGTGCCATTTCTCCGGCAGGGGATGCAGGGATTTGGACAGGTAAACCATGTCTCTCACGTGGACGCTGATTTCACCTTTTTGGGTGCGAAAAACTTCGCCCTCGATACCCAGAATGTCACCTATATCCAGTTTCTTGAATAGTTCGTATTTTTCTTCACCCAGGTCATCTTTGCGAAAATAGAGCTGGATGTTTCCACTCAGGTCCTGGAGATTAGCAAAACCGGCTTTGCCATGACGTCGTTTGGCCATGATGCGCCCGGCGATTTTTACCTTATCACCTTCCAGGCCCTCAAAATCCTCCTGGATTTTAAGGGCAGTACAATTGCGATCATAGCGCTGCCCAAAGGGATCTATCCCGGCAGAGCGTAATTCCTCCAGCTTGTCCCGGCGTACCTTAATAAGTTCATTGATGTTTTGTTCCTGTTCTGACATTTGTACACTTCCCTACATTTTCTGACGCGGATTACGCGGAAACCCGCGAATTTATTTGTGGTTAAAATAAAAGAAATACGAAGTATTTCAACCATAATTAAGAATTCATAATTCAAAATTAAAAATTCTATTTCTCTACTTTCATAATCTTATACTTAATGATTCCTGCCGGGGCTTCGACCGAGACGGTGGATTTGACCTTTTTGCCCAGGATGGCGCGGCCTACCGGGGATTCATCGGAGATTTTACCATCCTTTAGTTTTGACTCCACCGAGGAAACCAGCAGAACTGTAACCTCCCGGCCCGACTTGACTTCCTTCAAGGTAACTTTTGAGCCCAGGGAAACCACATCGGTGCGAATCTCGGTTTCCTCCATGAGGCGAGCATTCTTGAGAGTTTTTTCCAGGGTTAGGATTCTGCCTTCTATGAAGGCCTGTTCGTTCTTGGCATCCTCATACTCCGAGTTTTCGCTTATATCACCAAAGGCTATCGCCTGTTTTATTCGTTCCGCTACTTCTTCCCGCCGTACCGATTTCAGGTGCTCCAGCTCTGTTTCAAGCTTGTGCAGGCCTTCCTTAGTTAGAATAATCTCTTTTTCTTCGGTCATCTCATCGCTCCCTAACTCTTATAATTTAGCCCCCCGGCTTTTGATACTCCATATAACAAAAAAATCTAGCTCCTGCCAGCTATCTTTATGGTATTATAAGTAGCTCATATGTCCTTGTCAAGAAAGAGGTCCCATAGACCTAACTCATCGCCAATCTGCTGCAGGGTAAGGAAAATATTTCCTTCGCTCCCGTTAGCTACATTTGCCCTTATTTGTTCTCTACCTGACGACAAAATTCCTGCTTCTCCCAGCATACAAGTTTCCATAATTGGGGCCAGATTATAGAGCCTGCTCTCCATACCGTTGTGGCTTAATTTAGCCTCCAGTTCCGGGGCGAGGCCGCAGACGTTATTGGTAAGCTGGATACAGCAGACCTGGGGAAAAGCAACTGCCAATCCTTCCCTTTGCGAGTCAAACACAAAAACTAGATCCCCCGGTTCCCAGCTATGCGGGTTTAAAAGGCTGGTACTTACCGCATATCCTTGTTCATAGAGCAGACGGTAGGTCATTACCTCATACTGGGCTGGAAACATGGTTTGAATGGAAAGGGGAACCCCACAGAGGCTGATACCGCTGATAAACTCGGCATAATGGTCCACTTCGCCTACCATGATTATGCGTTTAATTTCTCGCTGGGAAAGCATCCGGGTGGTTATTGCGGCAGCCAGGGCCTTTATAAAATTATCCCCAAACACCAGCGGAAAACCTATGGATAATTTAAGCAATTGCTTTTTCAGGCGGCGATCCACGGCCATGCTGGGCAATTGATAACTTTGTACAATCTCGGTGGAACGTTTCAGCATGGTTTTCTGTTTCCCCGGCTCAATGAGTTCCATGTTACCGCGCCCTAAAGGCAAGCTTATTTGGCACCCGGTGAAATTAAGATCGTTTAATTGAATTAGTTTTTCCACCCGAGGGGGAAAAAAAACAGGGCCCAGCCGGTTAAGAAAATATTTCCGGTAAAACAGACCCTGTTTTTCATCGTTGTTTAGTTTAAAGAAAGCAAAATCTAAATCAAGCATCCATTCTCTCCAGGTCTACCACCCCTGGTTTCATGTCCAGCTCTTTCAGCATGTTGTAGTAATCCTGCGGGGATATCTGCTCCAACGGCTTCTTCATGATAGCCACCATCAGGGCTTCAATGACATTGGTGCCAAAGGATCGGCCTCCCATGTCCGGGGTGGTGGTAATCACTTTGCTAATCCCCCGTGCTTTCAGCATTTTCATGTCATCAGCGGTGGTGGTATTGGTAATAATTATCTGTCCCTGCAGTTTATCGGGCAGATAGCGGCGGATATAGTTAAAGTCTCCGGCTAAAATATCCGCTGCATAATAATATTTCGAATGCTTGGGAATTATGACATCCTGTTGCTCTCCTGTAGGATAAAGTTTATCAAAAGGCATATTGACCACTATCGGGGCTGCTATGCGCCCGGCTATTTTCAGGGTTTTAAGTGAATGTAAGGGCATAGGAATTCCTACCGCGTAGATAAAATCGCCCAGAGTCAATCTGGCCCCTACTTCTTCGAAGGCTTCAGCCATGCCAAAACGATCCACCCCACATACCATGAGTACCTTCTTTCCCCGCAGGTCCAGGATTCCTTCTTTTTGAATGTCCATGATGCACTTGCGCTCCAGGGTGTTTTTAAGACCACTTCCGTCTACCATGGGGGTTTTGCGGGCTTCAGCAATCAGTTTTTTGGCGTCTCTGATTATATAGGGTTTACCGGCTAAATGAACGTAAAGGTCAATGCCTCCCATCCCGAAGGCATCCACTTTGCCGTCCAGTTCTCGAATCAGGTTTATGGCCTTATCCCAATCTCCATTGGTGCCAATGCGCTCAATACTGAAATGCTCGCCCATGAAATCGGTTTCAAAGGCATGGTCACGTTTGGATGAACCCAGGCTAACACTTACAACACGTTTCAATATTTAACCTCCCTTTAATTAGAAAATAGACACAGATAACACAGACCCTTCGGGCACAGATTAACACTGAATTTTTATAAAAACATAAATCAACGGGGGTGACAGGGG
>CAZUFR010000030.1:0-11918 GCA_964619655.1 uncultured Syntrophomonas sp.
AGTAGTACTCGTAGGGTGTAGGGTGTATTTCAACTATAATTCAAAATTAAAAATTAAGAATTCAAAATTATATTATATATATCGTTTTATTTGTAGGAATTCTTTAATTTAAAATACCCGCCTGGCACCTTTATTGCGAGTGCGGCTTATAACCGACATTTCATTTAGGGCCTTACCAGTCCCTATAGCCACACAACATATGGCCTCCTCAGCTATATGTACCGGTAAATTAGTCTCCTTGGATAATAGTACATCCAGGCCATCCAGGAGTGAACCTCCGCCAGTCATAACTATGCCATTGTTAACAATATCAGCAGCTAGCTCGGGAGGGGTAATCTCTAGAACTTTTTTAACTCCTTCAATTACGGCTTCCACCGGCTCCTGTAGGGCTTCCCAGCTTTCGGCTGAAGTAATGGAAATGGTTTTCGGTAAGCCGGTTAAAAGATCGCGTCCTCTAACCTCCATGGAACGGTTGCGATTATCGTCAGTAACATAAGCCGTGCCTACTCTTATTTTTATTTCTTCAGCAGTACGGTCACCTATCATTAGGTTATATATTCGGCGGACATAGCGTATTATAGCTTCATCGAACTTGTCCCCCCCTACTCGTAAGGAATCGTTACAAACTAATCCTCCCAGGGAAAGGACTGCAATATCGGAAGTCCCACCACCAACATCCACTACCATATTACCGGTAGCTTCGGATATATTTATTCCTGCACCTAGAGCGGCAGCAAGAGGTTCTTCAATAATAAAGGCCTGTCTTGCGCCTGATGATATGGTTGCCTGGCGCACTGCACGTTCTTCTACATCAGTTGCACCGGTGGGAATACATACTATTACGCGGGGTTTGAAGAACAGCTTATTCCCCATTATCTTTCTGATGAAATAGCTTAGCATTTTTTCCGTAGTATCGTAATCAGCAATAACTCCTTCTTTTAAGGGGCGAATAGCTACTATATGACCTGGTGTCCTCCCTAACATTTGCCGGGCTTCTCCCCCTACGGCTATAATCCTATCAGTATTTTTATCTATGGCCACTACTGATGGTTCATGTAAGACAATTCCACTACCCTTCTTAAAAACTATGACACTGGCTGTCCCCAGATCTATACCTATATCCTCCCCAAACGCGAAACACATCCTGCTTAGGCCCCCTAAATAATATTTAAGCTGTAACCTAATTTTCCCTTTTTAGCTTTGTTATTAATTATACCTTAAGCTTAACTAAAGTTGTGGAATTTTCTTAGGAGCCTATGTTATTAGCAGACGATTCCACCTGATGATAGGCAGCATATTTTTGGCGGGTTGCTTCCCCTCCCCTTATATGTCTTTCCGCTTTGTTCTTTTCCAGTATGGATTTTACTTCCTGAGCCAGTTTTTCATCAATTCTAGGTAGCCTCTCGGCCACATCCTTGTGTACAGTACTTTTGCTAATACCAAATACTTCAGCTGTCTGCCTTACCGTATCCGATGTATTTAATATATGCTGCGCAACTTTTACAGCCCTTTTTCTAATGTAGTTTTGCACTCCTCACCCTCCCCCGCATTGTATATATAAATCTATATTCATGGGGAAGGTGGTTTAACACCATTTTTAGGTGAAGCGCATGTGGGAGGACACAGGGGGACGTTTTCGGTGTGTCATTTCAAATAAATGACACACCGAAAACGTCCCCCTGTGTCTAATATTTAAGTCGGCTGAATTCTATATCCTGGTAGTAATGTTTAAGTATTTCGTGGTAGGTTTTTCCTTCCAGGGCCATACCATTAGCTCCATACTGGCATAACCCTAAACCATGGCCATAACCCCGGCTTTCAATTTGCACCTGTCGTGCATTTACTTTAAAATCACACCAGGTTGAAGGTAATCCCAGAATATGGCGTAGCTTCTCACCAGACAATTCTTTGTCATTTATCTTTACTTTTTTAACCCGGCCGCTGGGTGTGTTTTTACTTATTTGAACTTGAGGTTGGGTGTTATTTACCCCTAGTAACGTTGCAAAATCCTGTACTGAGAATACCTGTACACTTTCATAGTGACGTGATTGTTTACAATAGCGACATTTTACCGATTGTAGATAAGGCACGTCAGTTCCCCATACACTGAATGCGCTTTCGGTTTGTCCCCCACAGGTAGAATGATAGAGGGAGTCAATAGGTTGATTATCGTAAATCATAATCTCCCCCCGGGTTTGTCTAACTGCTTCCTTCACTTTTTTATACAAATCTTTATACCCGGGGTGGCGTTGGTTAAACTCTTTTTGGCTAATATATGCCTGGCAGGAGTTAATATCATCGGATAGGTTAGCCTGGCGGGGATATTTCTTGTTTTCCAGCAGCTTGCGGAAGGCGTAGGTTCTGGCACAAACAGCCTGTGCCTTCAATGCTTCAATCTCAAATGAAGCCGGCATTTCAGCGGCTACTGTACCAACAATATAATTTTCTATTAATAATTCAATTATTTTATCTTCCTGACTTAAATAAAGTTTTATATAAGGTTCTTTAAAAATTTGATATTGAGGAACTTTGTTATTTTGGATAAAAAAAATCGGTATAATTAATACCGTTATGATTATAGCTATTATAATTATAAATTTTGTTCTTTTTTTTCTCATGTTTAAATATATGATGCTTTGGTTTGGTTATGTCATCCGATTTATTCACTTAATTCAAACTATTAAGTGCGGGTCTAATAGATATATCTGCGCCTAAATGATTTAATTTATCTACTATGTTTTCATATCCCCGATTAATATGTTCACTATTCCCAATTATGCTTGTTCCTTTTGCGGTTAAGGCTGCTATTAATAAAGCTGCTCCAGCCCTGAGGTCAGTAGCCTTTACTTGGGTTCCACTTAATTCTTGGACTCCTTTAATTACGGCTGTCCGTCCTTCAGCTTTTATCTTGGCTCCCATTCTACTAAGTTCAGCAATATGCATATAACGATTTTCAAAAACAGATTCGGTAATTATACTGCTACCTTCTGCACAACATAAATACGCCATAAATTGTGCCTGCATATCAGTTGGAAACCCTGGATAAGGAAGGGTTTTTATATATAAAGGTTTGATGTTTCTATTTCGTCTTACTCTAACCCAGTCATTTCCTTCTTCTATATCTGCTCCGCTTTCTGTCAGCTTGGCGGTTATGGCTTTAACATGTTCAGTAATTACATTATTGATCAATACCTCACCACCGGTGGCAGCAGCTGCTACCATATAGGTTCCGGCTTCAATACGGTCAGCTATTGCAGTATAGTCACTCTGCCCTAGTTTCTTAACCCCTTGAATACGTATTACATTACTCCCAGCACCACTAACCCTTCCACCCATACTATTAATAAAATTAGCCAGATCAACTACTTCCGGTTCTAGAGCAGCGTTTTCTATATAGCTGGTGCCTTCAGCTAGTGCTGCTGCCATCATTATATTTTCAGTAGCGCCTACGCTGGGGAAATCCAAATATACGTGGTTACCCCTTAATCTGGAGCTAGTAGCAATTATATCACCGCTCTTAAAGTTTATATTGGCCCCCAATGCTTCAAATCCCTTTAAATGTAAGTCTATAGGGCGGGTACCTATCGCACATCCACCAGGAAGAGCAATTTTTACTTTCCCATGCCTGGCTAATAATGGGCCCATTACTAAAAATGAAGCTCTTATTTGTCTAACTAAATCATATTGAGGATTAATCTCTTTAGCTTCACCTTTAAGTGAGAGACTATCCTCGTTATTTTTAACATCCACTCCTAGATGATAAATAAGTTCAGTAATTATTTTTACATCTTTGATATTGGGAATTCTATTAATTTGAACCTCTTCTTCCGTTAGCAGGGAAGCGGCCAAGATAGGCAGTATAGCATTTTTGGAAGAGCTTACCGATATTTCTCCGCTTAAAGGGGCTTTATTATTAACATATAGATCCAATAGTCAATCACCTCCGTTCTATCCTATGGTTAATATTCACTTAAAATTAAGGGGGAACCCATGTATACATTTGTTTTACCCTGGTTCTTATTATTGCGAATAGCAATTTGCAGATTATATTTTTTCCCATTAATATTTAGTGCCGGTATATTTTCTTCAAGTCGTGAGCTATATGCGGTTATACTACTAATACCATTATTGCAATACGTTTCGATCTTGTATGCTTTCATGGTTTTTAAAAGCACTGCAATTACTTGATGGTAATCATCTGGTGCAATCATATGAGGTAATTCACCGGTATACAGGTAATAATATTGCCACTTTAGCCCTATAATCTGGTCCAATTTGTTTTCATATTGGTCTAGAGGAATTTTCTGGTCCTGGCAAATAATGCTCAACATAAAGTAGCTTTCATTTAATTCTTGGTCAGATTTAATGGTAATAAATAAATCTCGGTCTTGTCGGGACAATTCGTAGCTAAGAATGGCATAATTATCTGTTTCCGTTATTGTTAAAAATTTGGGATCTAATGTGATATTCAGGCTTTGCAGGATACTATTCAGGTAATCCTGTAGTTGTTGTTTTGTTGAAGCTGTTCTTATTTTAGCCCAGCAATCGAGACGTGATTCGAGATAAATTGCACCGATTGATGCAAAAGATAGATAATATGGTGATTGTTCTTTTATTTGTTTTCCTTGTACATAATCAATACTATAATTACTAATTGAACACAAAATTATAAAAACAATTATGTAAATAACACATCGTTGCAAGATTTCTCCCTCCTTCGGGATTCCGGTGACATTTATCAAAGATTCTTACCAGTATAATTTGTAATTATGCTTAAAAACAAAAAAAACCTGACCTGGTCAGGTTTTTTCACATTATGTATTTATTTTACTCTTTGTGGTCTTCAGGTTTATTTTCAGGATTATTCTCGGTATCGGTATTTTCAAGCAATTCTTCTTGTAATTTTTGTTGTAACTCTTCTTGTAACCTTAATTCAGCCAGTCTTCTCTCCTCTTCTTGTTCAAGCATTAGCTGGTTTAAATATTCTTCTTTAACTTTCTTGGCAGCCAGGGCTTTTTTTTCAAATTTTATGGTTTGCCGCCATATTATTATGGCAAATAAAATGCTTAATATAAAAACCGAACCAATTAATATGAAGTACAGTTTGTGCACATCATCCCCCCCTGTATAAACCAGCTAAATCAAGAATCATCATGCGGGTTTTCCCAGATTTCTTTTTCTATTTGCCTGCGCTCTTTTTGCTTCTTTTTCTCGGCCAGAGCTTTTTCCTGTACTTTGTAGGTCATTTGCCACAAAAGTAGATAGAGCAAACCTTTAATTAAATAATAGGCCAGAGTGACAATGATTAAATATTTTAATAAATCATTCATCTGGTTCTTGCATAATTCCCCCATCATAAATTTACATGCTTGGTATTAAGTTACCACATTACAATAATAGTTACTAGTGTTATTTTTTCCTAAAATCCAAGACCGGAAGGAATATTAGAATTCCTTCCGGTCAGGAATCAGCTTCTCTATTTCTAGTTACAATGCTTCCGCTGCCTTTAACCTTGAAATAGCACGCTTGAGGGCCATTTCCGCCCGCGCCAGGTTTAGATTATCTTCCCGCGCTTGTAAGCGTCTTTCAGCCCTTTCTTTGGCTGCCTTGGCCCGTAGTATATCGATATCTTCTCCATGTTCGGCAGTCTCTGCCAGAACCCGAGCTACATTATCGATGACTTCCATAAACCCACCACTCAAGGCCATGTTTTTCTGGGTACCACTAGTATTGTTATAACGCAGCACGCCTATATCTAAAGCTGCAACTAGCGGCGCATGGTTTTTCATAATACCCAATTCACCTTCGGCACCGGGAGCAACCATGAACTGAACTTCATCCCGCAAAAGGATTTGTTCAGGGGTTACTATTTCTAGCATGAAGGTGCTTTCTGCCATAAACTACGCCTCCAGTCTCTTCGCTTTGGCTATTGCAGTCTCGATATTACCTACCATGAGGAAGGCTGCTTCCGGCAGACTATCATGTTTACCAGCAAGAACTTCAGCAAAGGACTCTACACTTTCGCTAACCGGAACGAACATTCCAGCTTGACCGGTAAACTGTTCCGCTACGTGGAAGGGCTGGGACAGGAATCTTTCAATCTTCCTGGCCCGGGCAACGATGATTTTATCCTCATCACTAAGTTCGTCCATACCCAGTATGGCAATGATGTCCTGAAGCTCCTTGTACCTCTGCAAAATCTGCTGTACACCGCGAGCGGTGGCGTAATGTTTCTCGCCTACCAACTGCGGGTCCAGAATTCGGGAAGTTGAATCCAGGGGGTCAACCGCCGGATATATACCTTTCTCAGCGATGGAGCGAGCCAAAACCGTGGTGGCATCCAGGTGAGCAAAGGTTGTCGCCGGTGCCGGGTCGGTTAAGTCGTCCGCAGGAACATAAACAGCCTGGGCTGAGGTTATTGATCCCTTACGGGTGGTGGTAATACGCTCTTGCAGTAAACCCATATCAGTTGCCAGAGTGGGCTGGTAACCAACAGCGGATGGCATGCGGCCCAGCAGAGCCGACACTTCGTTACCCGCCTGAGCAAAGCGGAATATATTATCAATAAATATCAGCACGTCCAATCCGGAAAAGTCACGGAAGTATTCAGCAACAGTCAGACCGGTAAGACCTACTCTAAGTCTGGCTCCTGGGGGTTCATTCATCTGACCGAAAATCAAAGCACATTTTTCAATAACACCCGATTCAGTCATTTCACCCCAGAGGTCGTTACCTTCACGAGTACGTTCACCAACACCGGTAAATACTGAATATCCACCATGCTCATAAGCAATGTTTCTAATTAGTTCTTGAATAATAACAGTTTTACCAACTCCGGCTCCACCGAACAGACCGATTTTACCACCTTTTGCATAGGGGCAAATCAGGTCGGCAACCTTGATTCCGGTTTCCAGAATCTCTGTGGCCGGTAGCTGGTCTACCAACTCGGGAGGATCACGATGGATTTCCCAGTAGTCTGCGGCATCAATTGGTCCAGCTTCATCAACTGGTTGTCCCAAAACATTTACTATGCGTCCTAGACATCCTTCACCTACCGGTACTTTAATAGCAGCCCCGGTATTGGTAGCCTTCATTCCACGGGAAACACCGTCCGTAGGCTGTAGGGCAACAGAACGTACGATGTCATTACCTAAAAGCTGCATAGCTTCCAGGGTTACATCAATTTCGGTTGCCGTTTTTTTATCCTGATCCTCTGATTTAATAGTAATAGCGCTCATCAGGTCAGGTAGTTCACCAGGCTTAAAGCGTATGTCAACAACTGCGCCGATAACCTGGACTACCTCTCCGTAAGTTACATTCGCCATCCTCTACTTTCCTCCTTTATTGAGAGCTTTGGCTTTATCAGTTAAGTGCACGTTAGTTCATTAGGCGTTTTTCAGAGCTTCGGCACCACCGACAATGTCCAGAATCTCGTCCGTAATTGCCGCCTGCCTGGCTTTATTCATGGCCAGTTCAAGATTATCAATAATCTCTCCGGCATTTTGAGTGGCATTACCCATGGCTGTCATCCGGGCGCCATGTTCACTGGCTTTGCCTTCCAACATGGCGTGGTAAATCTGACTGCCAACATACTTGGGTAGCAGAGTTAGTAGAATCTCCTCTGCACTCGGTTCATAGAGATAATCTATTACCCGGGTAGATTCACTATTGGTATCTTCTTCCGGGGTTTCCAGAGGTAATAGCTGGGTAACAGTTGGTATCTGCCGCAGTGCGTTAACGAAGCGGGCATATACCAGATAGACCTCATCTAGTTCACCGTTTTCATAAGCGTTCATAACATACTGGGCAACTTCTCTGGCATCAGCATAACTTACGTTATCTCCCAGATTTATGAATTCAGCATCCATATTGCCACGTTTACGATAAAAATCTCTAGTCTTTCTACCAACCGCAATAATTCCGGTTTCTAGATTGCGGTCATCTTCCTCAATGGACTGTTCTACTGCTCTAATAATGTTAGTATTATAAGCTCCACATAATCCGCGGTCAGCAGTAACTACAATATAGCCAACTTTCCGTACATCCTCTCTTTTATCCAGGAGAGGGTGTCTAACATCGAAAGAAACTGCCGCCAAACGGGCCAGAGTACCCTGAAGGGTTTCGGTATAAGGCCTGGAGGCCTCAGCACTTTCCTGAGCTCTGCGCAATTTAGCAGCGGCTACCATTTCCATAGCTTTGGTAATCTGCTGCGTGTTCTTTACGCTGCGAATTCTGCGTTTAAATTCTCTTACACCTGCTCCTGCCATCTTAATTCACCACCCTAAACCGAAAACGTGGACTTGAATTCATTGATGGCTTTGATCAGTTTCTCTTCGGTTGCATCGTCTATCTTACCGGTATCTCTAATGGTGTTTAATACATCGGCATTAGCACTGCGCATAAATTTTAGAAAATCGACTTCAAAAGCTTGCAGCTTATCCTTGGGCAGGTCATCCAGGTAGCCATTAACACCACTGTATATTATCGCAACCTGGTCTTCCACCTTCATAGGCTGATACTGACCTTGTTTCAGAATTTCGGTAATTCTTTCACCACGGGTCAGACGGGCTAGAGTGGCTTTATCCAGGTCGGAACCGAACTGAGCAAAGGCAGCCAGCTCACGGAACTGAGCCAAATCCAGTCGCAACTGACCGGCAACGGACTTCATGGCTTTGGTCTGAGCAGCACCACCAACGCGGCTAACAGATAGACCGGCGTTTATAGCAGGTCTCTGACCAGCATAGAAGAGGTCAGTTTCCAGATATATCTGACCATCGGTGATGGATATAACATTGGTGGGGATATAAGCGGAAACGTCGCCTGCCTGAGTCTCGATAATCGGCAGGGCAGTTATGGAGCCACCACCGTGATCGTCGTTGAGTTTACATGCTCTCTCCAGTAGACGGGAGTGGAGATAGAAAACGTCTCCAGGATAAGCCTCACGTCCGGGAGGACGACGGAGCAAGAGTGACATTTCACGATAAGCTACCGCGTGTTTGGAAAGGTCATCATAGATGATTAACACATCAAGACTTTCGCCTTCCATAAACTCTTCGGCCATAGCAACACCAGCATAAGGTGCCATATAAAGCAATGGTGCCGGTTCAGAAGCGGTGGCCGCAACAATAATAGTATAATCCATGGCGCCCATTTCCTCGAACTTGGCAGCTATACCAGCTATGGAGGATTGTTTCTGTCCGATGGCGACATAGATGCAAATCATGTCTTTCTTTTCTCTCTGGTTGATAATAGCATCAAGAGCAATAGCTGTCTTACCAACCTGGCGGTCTCCGATGATTAACTCACGCTGGCCCCGTCCGATAGGAACCATGGAGTCAATACATTTAAGTCCGGTCTGCATGGGTGTATCAACCGGGGCACGGGTAACAACCCCGTGAGCCACTTTTTCAACTGGGCGGAAGGTAGTGGTATTAATAGGTCCCTTGCCGTCAATAGGCTGACCCAGAGCATTAACCACGCGGCCCAGCAAAGCTCTTCCGGTAGGAACCTCCATGATTCTTCCGGTTGCTTTTACTACGTCACCTTCCTTGATGTGGTAATAATCGCCCAATAAAACCGCACCAACGTTATCTTCTTCAAGGTTGAGAACCATTCCGTAGGTTCCGCCTGTAAACTCCAGAAGCTCGCCAGCCATGGCGCCCTGTAGTCCATATACACGGGCAATACCGTCACCAACATAGATAACTGAACCTACGTTGCTAACTTCGACCTCGGACTGGTAGCGCTCTATTTGTTCTTTGAGTATAGCGCTAATCTCTTCCGGTCTAATACTCATTTATGTGCTCACCCCTATCGCATTAACTTATCTTCGCTTGTTTCAATTGGTCTTTTAACATTTCCAGTCTTTTTGCAACCGTACCATCAATGATTTGGTCCCCCACTCGTATCTTAACTCCACCAATAAGAGCAGGATCGACCTTCACATTAAGCTGCACTGTCTTACCCGTAGAGGCAGATAATTTTTCAGCCAGGGACTTAACCTCATCATCCGGTACTTCCCGGGCAGCTGTAAGCTCGCCCTTGGTAATGTTTCTCGATTCATCAGCCATTTCCTGATATTCTTCAACAATGGACTCCAAATATGCTTGCCGCCGTTTATCAATAATCATATACAGGAAGTTCAGCGTAAGTTGAGAAACCTGACCGGTGAATACCTTGCTCGCAATATCCCTCTTGTCTTTGGCAGGGATTAGAAGATGAGAAAAGTAAGCTTCCAGATTCTCTACTTCTTTAATCGTTGCGACTATCTTTTCCAGTTCCTGCTGATATTCATCTATTTTGTTATTCTCCCGGGCAAGGGTAAAAAACGCTTCGGCATAGCGCCTGGCAACGCTCTTATTTAACATAATAGATCGCCCGCCTCATTAACAAATTGTTTAACCATGTTCTGGTGGTCATCATCTGTAATAGCTCTATTCAGGACCTTTTCTGCTGCAAACAAGGCAAGAGCTGCAGCCGTATCTTTCAGCTCAACCTTGGCCTGCTCAGTAGCAGCCTGAATTTCAGCGGTGGCTTTGTTTTTAACATTTGTAGCATCTTCCTTGGCCTTGCTGATAATTTCATTTTTAGCATCATCAGCCGCCTTGGTTGCCCGTGCTACAATTTCTTGCGCCTCTTTGCGAGATTCGGCCAGGTTGCTCTGGGTTTCTTTTCTCATCTGTTCCACTTCGATTTTGACTTCTTCTGCATGTTTAAGAGAACTTTCAATGGTGTTAGAACGCTGGTCTAACATTGCATTGATAGGGTTGTAGGCAAATTTGTATAAAAGGGCTACTAAAACAAAGAAGTTTACTGCCGTCCAACCAATCACAAACCAGTTCCCAAATGCGGGGGTTTCTCCTCCAGGCTGCGGAATAACATCCGACGCCATGCAGAAGGTTGCAAATCCCAGAACCATTACCATGGTCAAAAGGAGCACCGCTGTATAATATCTTTTGTTCCTTCTCACGGATGTGCTACCTCCAATCTAAGAGCAAATAGTATTTGGGGCGATAGAGCCGTATTAAATTGTAAATTAGCCTTTGCTCTATCGCCCAAATCTCAGTGATGTGTATACCTTTTAAGAATTTAGGATGCTTTACCAACCAGCATGAATGCAATCAGCAAACCGTAAATAGTTAGAGTTTCAATAAATGCCAGAGTAATAAAGAGAAGAGTTCTAATGTCTCCTCCAACCTCAGGCTGTCTTGCGATTGCCTCGAAAGCTTTACCCCCGGCAATACCCATACCGATACCGCCACCAATACCTGCGATAGATACAGCGATACCTGCGCCTAATGCTGCGCCCATCTTTTTCCCTCCTTTCATGCTCTCTGGTTTATACATTGAGCTTTAAAATAATATATAAGTTTATACTTAGTGCCCCTCTCCTGTAGCAGCAGCTATATAACTAGCCGACAGGATAGTAAACACTATGGCCTGGATAGCACCCAGCAGCAAACTGAGACCCATTATAGCTGATGGAATAATAAATGGTGCCAGGAATAGCAAGAATGCTATAACCATTTCTTCACCAAATATGTTACCGAATAGACGGACGGTGAGGGACAACGGATGTGCCACCTCTTCAATCAGATTTAATGGTAACATTACCGGGCTTGGACTTACGAAGTGTTTAAAGTAGTGACCTCCATGTTCACTTAAGCCTGCTATGTGAACAGAAAAGAACGTGATTAAGGCTAATGTCATAGTCACGTTCCAGTTACTGGTTGGAGGTTGCCA
The DNA here is from genome assembly GCA_964619655.1 of uncultured Syntrophomonas sp. GTDB lineage: Bacteria > Bacillota > Syntrophomonadia > Syntrophomonadales > Syntrophomonadaceae > UBA4844. The sequence continues at coordinate 11,743 of CAZUFR010000030.1, forward strand.
ACCTGGAATATTTGCTGCACCAGGTACCAGGCCGCTATAGTTACTGCACAGAATAAACAGGAAAAATGCAGTTAGCAGGGGAGCCCACTTTTTAGCCACATGCTCTTTATCCATCAATTGGGTGAAAAAATCATAGGTCCAAATGATGATTGCTTCAAAGGCATTTTGTAATCCGC
>CAZUFR010000031.1:0-11655 GCA_964619655.1 uncultured Syntrophomonas sp.
TGCTGGAGTTTAAATTAGAAGACATCCTGGATATTCCCCCCGGTTAATAATAACTCTAGTATAATGTCTTAATTTCAGGGTTATTTGACAAAGTTTATACTTGGTCAAATAACCTTTTTGTATGTTACCAGCAATTTTGTTCATTCAACCCCGGATGCAAATAAACGGGAGTCAGGTATACACCGATATTGGGAATTGGCATTTTTAATACCTATAGTATGGTTTGCAAAGAATAGTATCTGTTTTTTTAACAACTAACCAACAGATTGAATATTAATATTAACAAACCAATAATAGAAAGAGTTGAGTGGTATGACTATGCCTGAATTCCCCCCTCAGCATCATCGTCCCGATTTACATCATACACTTATCGATCTTCTAGATTCTATCGCCCTGGAAGAAATTGCTTTATCTCATTTACTCAATGCGGAGGCGGAGAAAATTCAGCATTTTATTTGTCATATATCATCCTGTACCCCGCCAGATGTTCTAATAGACTTTAATGTGGTCGTAAATGAAACCTTGGAAACAGTAATTATGAAAGAATGGCTTCTCCTTAGAAAATTGGAGAAAGTCACCCGATTTTTCAACCAGCAATTCCCGCCGCCAATTCCGCCACGTCCACCGGTACCGCCTTGTCCACCCCATCCACCTTGTCCACCGCGGCCATGTCCACCCATATATCCTTGCCGCCCCCGGTCCACTTGCAAGATATCTTGCAAACCCAGACGTCCGGTCAAAAAATATCGATACTACTGCGAAGAGTGACCGAGGGACGGGGTTCGTCCCCTGGTCACTTTGTATATCCAAGGTGTTAGCTTTTATAGAGAATATAGATGTTTCCCGGTCAATGGGTCCAGACGGAAAGTATTACACATCTCATTTAGAATTTTTATATTTGCCATGCCCACATTCATAACGGTATCATTACCGCCATAATATATAGCTACCGTATCGTCCTTGCCAGTTAATGCACCGCAGCTGAACACTACATTTGGAACATGGACATAATCATTCTCTCTAACTGAACAATCACTTGCACTGGGCATTAATAATGGTTTGGCACTTATACGAAGTTTACTTGGATTAGTTGGGTCTTCCAGGTCATGGAATGCCACACCCAGGGTATAAGGATTGCCAGCCATAGTTGAACGCACACCATGAAAGATATTTAGCCATCCATATTGAGTCCTAATAGGCGGGACGCCTGGACCAATCTTAGCCTGGAATGCACTGGGCCCGTGACCGCTTCTCATGATTACATTACCGATTTCCCATGGTCCGGTAGGCCTTGGGGCGAAACCTGCACATATTTCCCCAAATGAGCCACCAATATGACCAGTGCCAGAAATTTCCCGGGTTTTATCATTTGGACGCAGTAAGGCTATCCAGGTTTTATTCTTATCAGGTTCAGGAAATATAACCACATTGCGCATATCATGTTCGGATATGGGGCCATAGCGTACGACAGTCGTAAAGTCCTTGGTTACAGCCATCATAACCTTGACTCTATCAGGAATCTGTTCGTGGTAAGCACTGTAAGTTAATACATACAATCCGCTCCCAACGGGATTAACCCGAATATCTTCCACACCGCCGGCCTCAGATTCGATAATAGCAGCAATATCGACACCCTCAGCAAATATATCATTCTCGGTCGCAGGTAATAAAAAGGGTCTGGGGTCGACCTTCCAGCCATTTAAGCCGTTGTCACTTACAGCTTTTCCTATTACACTACGACCATCAGCAATGTGGGAACGAAAAAGCATTATTGTTTGAGTCTTACCATCTGCACCAGTCACTTCGGCCATTCCCGCATTATGAACCGTGTAGGTATATAAATGAGCCTCATCACCCCATATTTTATTGACGTCATGGCATGTTAATATGGGGTTGCCAGGGTAACGTAATACTGGATCATTAACTGTTACCGTTCCCTCAAATCCATTCCACTCAACATATGCTTTCGTGTAGTTCATTTCAATGCTCCTCTTTCATTACAGCATAATTATATAGAAATAGATTACGCAACTCCGCAAACTGGAATTCAACATATTCCAGACTTCGGTTTCCCCCACAAAGGTGGAGGTGTACTTCTTTTTGAATGTCATGCTTTAATTATAGTGCTCAAGTCTTATCAAGCGGTAGGATAGCTAGATTTCGGCAAAAATATCTCCCAACGGTATTTTAAGTTCTGCAAAAACGCTTGATTCTATGGTCTCTTCCTCTTTCAGACTTTTAAGGCTTTCAATGTCTCTTTCCGGGGAAAAGGAATACTGCAAAACACTTTTGTTTTCCAGATTTACCACCCAGTATTCCGAAACACCGCTTTTCATGTACAGATTTAATTTTACAGCCATATCCTTGCCTTTATTAGATGGAGACAATACTTCAACCACCAATGTAGGTACACCCTCATATTTGTTGGAATCGTTGACCTTGTCTATATCACAGATAACAACAATATCCGGCTGGACAACATTGGGATCTTCTTCAAACTTGGTCGCAAATCCGAACAACCTCACATCCAAGGGTGCGGTTAGTGAGCGGCAAGACTTTCCCCTAAAATAGTTATTAAAGTGCCAGGAGATTTCGTTGACCACAATCTGATGTTTAATACTTGGTGAAGCCAGCAGATAAATCTCGCCATCGATAAGTTCATATCTCTGGTCAGACGAATCAACCAGTTCCATGTATTCTTCATAGCTGATTTTCCTGGTAGTTTTATAACCTTTTGCTTCTTCGTGAACCAGAAAATAATCAGGTTCATTATAGCGAATCAGTTTGGCCACGCTCTTACCGTTTTTGATAACAATAATATCTTCCTTCTCTACCAGGGAAAGATATTTTCCAAAAGCATTCTGCAAATCAGTGGTATTGACACGCATAAGCTCACCCCATTCTTAAGTTAGCTATTATTGTAAAATATGTTAGCTAAGTTGTCAATTTGTATTAGCTAATTAAGGGGGTTGCCGGCCTTCATCAGGGGATAAAATAATTCTTCTTAAAGGCCTTGACCTACTACCCTGGACCCTCATTCATGTGATAATATAGTCGAGTATACGATAATTCTTATAGTTGCTAATGACTATTCAGAGGGGTACGGAATTGCAGTTCAACTCGTACATATTTATCCTGGCATTTTTGCCATTTACATTAATCGCTTATTATCAATTGCATAAATTGGGATGGAACTTGCTGGCCAAAGCTCTGCTCCTGGTCATGTCCCTGGTTTTTTATTCGTATTTCAACTTTAGATATCTTTATATCATTTGCGCCAGCATACTTCTAAACTACTTTTTTTCGAAACTATTGCTGGCCTCCGGGCGAACTGCTGCACAAAAAAAATGGCTTCTTTTCATTGTAATCAGTTTAAATCTACTGATACTGTTTTACTTTAAATACTACAATTTCTTTATCGAAAATATGAATCTGCTGTTTCAGGATTCATTTGAGCTGAAAAATATCATCCTGCCACTAGGTATCAGCTTCCTGACCTTTCAGCAAATTGCCTATGGGGTTGACTCCTACCGGGGAGAAACTGCTGATTACAGTTTTCTGGACTATGCGGTTTTTGTGGCCTTTTTCCCTCGCTTAATTGCCGGGCCTATCGTTTTACATAAGGAATTCATACCCCAACTTAACGAAAAGAAAAATTATAGTATAAACTACGAGAATTTTTCATATGGTATCTTGATGTTCGCCATTGGTCTGGCCAAAAAAATCTTTATTGCCGATGTTTTTGCCCAGGCGGTGAACTGGGGCTATGGTTCGGTTGGATCATTAACCTCTCTGGATGCGTTCATTGTGATGCTGTCTTATACCTTCCAGATATACTTTGACTTTAGCAGTTATACTGATATGGCCATAGGTATTGGACTGATGTTCAATATCAAGCTGCCGATCAACTTTAATTCACCCTATAAAGCTCTGTCGATCCAGGATTTCTGGAAAAGATGGCATATTACCTTAACCAGATTCCTGACCAAGTATATATATATCCCGCTGGGCGGCAACCGCAAAGGACCAGTCCGGACTTACGCCAACATTATGATCGTTTTCCTGATCAGCGGTTTCTGGCACGGAGCTAATTGGACCTTTGTTTTCTGGGGGTTCCTGCATGGCCTGGCCAGTGTCTTGACCAGAAGGTTTACAACCCAATGGAATAAGATGCATAAGGTCCTGCAATGGTTTGTAACCTTCTTATTTGTCAACATTGCCTGGGTGTTCTTCAGAGCGGACTCTATAACCCAGGGTTTTACCATTATCAAAGGAATAGCGGAGTTTCAAACTCCGGCGGTTTCGCAAACCCTGTTGGAATGTTTTGAGGTTCCGGTAATCACCGGTTTGGAAAGCCTGCTTCATGCGGTAAACTCCAGTGCATGGGTCAACGGACTTGATATGATGTTGTTTTTGGCTTTTACCTTTATCATTATCCTTTTGTTTAAGAATTTGCAGGAGATGGAGTTTAAACCCACGGTGGTCAACGCCGTGTTCACCGTGATTCTGCTGGTGTGCTCTATACTGTCCATGTCGTCGATTTCGACCTTCATTTACCAGGGATTTTAAGGGGTGTGGTGATGAACAAAAAGAAATGGGTCGTTTTTGTTTTGGGGGCTACATCTGTATGCCTGTTGGTATTGATGATAATCAACATTATCGTTGATCCGTTTATGCAGTATCATTCACCGCTTTCCGAAATGAAGCCTTACTATAAATACACCCAGGAATACGCTATGTATTGGCTGATTGGCCGCGTTAAAAACACTCCCACTGAGGCGGTGATCGTCGGTTCGTCGTTATCGAACTTTATTTCCAGTGATAAACTAGGTGAACAGTCTGGACTCAGGGTTGTCTCATTAAGCAAATCAGCGGGCAGGCCCAATATTTATACCCTGTTTCTAGAGGAATCCCTAAAAAGGAACCGGCTGCAAACCATCTATTACGAGTTAAACTTTCCCCATTTGCACATGGAGTATGAAGGCGATATCCCATTATATCTCTATAACTTCAACCCAATCGATGATGTTAAATATGTTTTAAATAAAGACGTATCGAAAATGAGTGACGATATACTGATTAGCTGGTTAGGCGATCAATTTCAGCCGGGTAATGATAAGCGGGATAAGATTCCCGCGAAAACAGTTTTTGAAGTGGACAGGAGCCAGAGCACCAGTATATACAGTACCCTGGCGGTTGCCCGCAGCCTCTACGTCCGTCATGGCAAGGTGGATGATAAGAGTTCTGTGATCGATTATCGTACAAAAGCTAAAAACAATGTTGAGCAGAATATTATTCCCTTCCTAAAAGAGAATCCCGAGATCAAATTTGTGTTTATTGTTCCCTGTATAAGTATTCTGAACACCTATGATCTGGTCTGTGAAGGTACAGTCGATGATTATTTGGCCATCCATAAAGATATCATGCTTAGTATATTGAAATATGACAACGCTGAGATTCACATGTTCAGCGACCTGGAAGGCTTTGTCAACAATCTTGACAATTATAAAGATAGGATACACTATGCACCAGCAGGCGGAGATTTGATATGTAATGGGCTCAAGACCGGAGCATATAAAGTTACCCCGGAAAACATTGATGAAAGATTGCGGCACTTGAAGTCGATGGCTGAATCCTTTGAAATACCCTTTTTAAAGGAAGGGTTTACCGGGGATGATGTCCTGGAAATGAAGCAGCAGCTTATCGCACTGGGCTATAATTGCCGGGCAAACAAGGTGTATGACGAGCAAACCCGAGATATGGTGGCAGAGTTTCAGGCTGATTATAGGCTGGAAGTAACGGGCATCGCCACTGCGGAAACCCGGGCGCTCCTGCAGGAATTATCCGGGTATATTAGCTAATTTGTCAATTTTTTATTAACCATTTTGGAGTTAGGAAAGCTCCGGCAGTGTGAAATTAGTAAACTTAGTTTAATACTGTGATTTATTTAAAAACTTGTTGTTTAATTGTACACTGCATTGTACAATATATTAAAGAGGTGATTTCTATGATAGCTACAAATTATTCAGATGTAAGGCAAAACTTCAAGGAATACTGTGACAAGGCTACTTATGATTTTGAAACTATCATCGTTACTCGGGAGAGAGGCGAAAATGTAGTAATTATATCTGAATCAGAGTATAACAACCTTTTGGAAAACCTTTATGTACGAAGCAATCCGGAATATTATAATGAACTACTGCAGTCTATTGAACAGTTAAAAAAAGGTAGAGGAAAGAAAAGAGAGCTATTAGATGAATAAGATATTTTCAGATATCTCCTGGGAGCATTATTTATACTGGCAAGTTAATGATAAAAAGATACTAAGAAAAATTAATGAATTGATAATAGATATAGAAAGAAACGGTAATGATGGTTTAGGTAAACCGGAGCCTTTGAAACATGAATTGTCTGGTTACTGGAGCCGTCGTATTACATCCACGCATAGATTGATTTATAGTATCGATGGAGATAATATTTACATAGCAAGTTGTAAGGGGCATTATTAGCAAGCTATCCGGGGGTGTCAACAATTTTGTGTAAACTCCTAATCCAGTCCTCAACGTAAGTAGTCCGCCAAGTGCGCTGATGAAAACTCAGCCGACCTTTAATGCAGATCGTTCCGCAGGCGCTGGCGGGAAATATGGCGTTCACTTCTCCAGCACGCTCGCGCCGTTGGTTAGAAAATTCTTCTCCCAATCATCCACGTAAAACCCGGTAGCCCACTCGGCCATTATAATCGTTGTTCCTTCATCCAGGGCAATTTCCCCCAGAGGGATGCTATTCAGCTGTTCGCCGTTGATACCGAAAATATACAATTTGCGTTTGGTTTTAACCACCGCGATATCCTTGTTGGGAGAAGTAACCGCATCCAGCGCATTAGGAACCCGGTCCTTTATACTCTGCCAACCAGGATATAACGCATCGTAAAATACCAAATTCGCGGGGGGAAGGAATTTTATAATAAAATCCATGATCCCGGGAGCGTTATTGCAGTAATAATTTAATCTTCCCTGCAGATACCAATGGCCGTTTTTTCGTGTCAGTCCATAATTGTCTTCGTTTATATCCGCATTTATCAAAGTGTTTCTCTGGCTGTACAAGGTTTGAACCGCTTGTTCCCTGGCGCCATGATACGCTTTCAATCCCGCAGGCCCCAGCAGATCTGAAACTTTGATGCCGATCGGCGATGATGGTTTATCCACCGGCAAAACCTGCAGTCTGGTTATATCGCCGGTATTGTTCTCTATGGCGACATAATCATTGCCGATATAATCAATGACTATGCTCTCCGAAACGGATGATGCGGTTTTGGCAGAGACTTTTTTTGTCGCCGCCAGGTCTTTTTCCGCCATGTTATGGGCGGATAATGCTGATCTATTATTTCCTTGTTTCACCTGCAGTTCCCAGAAACCGCTTTTACGCGGGAAATATATATCATTCCTGCTTAGCACCGGATGAAGTTTTTTATTGTCTGCCGCGACCCAAACCGTCTTGTAAATATAGTCATGATTGGACGGTATTTTAAGTCCGATAAAAATCCCTGAAGCGCCGGTTTTATTATACTGATCGGTATCATCAATACTGGCGTTGGCGATCGACCTGGGATCATCAGCATGAGCGGCGATTTTATGCAGCAGCAGCACTTTATTTTGAACAAAGCAAACAATGGTTGAATCATTAATTTTCATAAATTCGCCCAGATAATTAGAATCTGCGAATACGGTAACCACTTCAACTTTTTCGCTTGTCAATACCAGATCGCTGTCCAGGACGGTATGTCTGGTCATTAGATAATCCGTTGCATTGACCTTCTTTGCTTTATAGGTAGGTTTGTTCCAGACATTACTGCTTAATATCGCAGCTTCCCTGCTAAATTGAAGCAAACTGCCTGCGGCATCCACGCTGGTCTTGCCCGAATACCCATCGGAAACCAGCTCCTCGATCACTGACCATTTTCCCTCCAGCGGACAAACCTCGTATACGGGCGGAACAATCTTCCCTGCCGTAGTCCAGGAAGGATTGGCGCATCCGCCCACGAAAAGAAGAAGAAATAATGCCGGTAAAAGCGTGTATTTCTCAAGCATCTGCCCTCTCCCCTCTGGGTAAAATGATCACCACATTGGTGCCCCGGTTTAGCTCACTCATGATTTCCAGTTTGCCTTTCATCAGGGTAACAATCTCCTCGCAAATGGAAAGTCCGATGCCGTTTTTTGAAAGCGAGCTCTTCCCTTTGTAGAATTTCTCTTTTACCTTGGGCAGTTCATCGGCACCTATTCCGCAGCCGCTGTCAGAGATGGTGAATTTAAAACTTTGATCCTGCATTTCTACTTTAAAATGAACACATCCTCCCGGATGATTGAAATTAAAGGCATTATCCAGAATGTTAATAAACAACTGTTTCAGCCGGTTTGCGTCCGCATAAATATGGGGCACATTTTCAGGATATTCAACGGTAAATTCAATATTTTCCCGCATTGCCCGCGGGGTCAGCTGTTTGCGCAAATGTTCGCACAGATTGATCAGGTTTACCTCTTCCGGGTTGAGTTTGATTCTGGCAGAGACAAACTTGGAGAAATCCAAAAGATCTTCCACCATCCGGGTCAGCCGGTCGCTCTCTTTGGCAATGATATTCAGGCCGTCGCTAAGCATTTCTTTCTGCTGAAATCTCTCACTCTGTAACGTAATCGCCCAGCCCTTAATGGAAGTCAAAGGGGTGCGCAGTTCATGAGACACGGAGGAAATAAAGTCGTTTTTAAGCTGTTCCTTTTTAACGATTTCATCAGCCAGGTAATTCAGAGTGTCAGAAAGCTTACCTATCTCATCGTCACGCTTTTTCTGGCTTTTGATTTGGAAATTGCCCTTGGCCATCTTCTGCGCCACGGAGGTAATTTCCTGCAAGGGCACCACGATGGTGTTGGCTAAAAAAGCACTCACCGTACCAACGATGAGGATTACCAGGAAACCTATCAATATAAAAATCTCTTCGGTTTTTAAAATATCCTGATCAACGGCGCTTAACGAGGCGACAAATCGCAGGGCGCCAATGACTTGATCGCCTGATTTCAGTGGATTGGCAACGGTCATAACTTTTTGCCCGTTTAAGGTTCCTATCCAGCTCCCATTTTTGCCGTCCAAAGCTTCCTTGATGTCGATACCGGCCGTCTCCGATGAAATGATGCCCTGGGAATCCATGATAATGTTGCCGTCTTGATCAATAATCTGCACTTCGGCATTGCTCTGGTTCCAAAATGTATCAACATTATAAAGCACATTATCCTGCAGCGAGGTATCACCATAATATTTGGAATACATGTCCGCGCAAATCTTTATCTGATTGTGCAAACTTCCTTCCAGACTGTTATAGTAATTCTGCCTGACGATATAAATAAGCAGTATTTCCAAAATCGCAACGGTGCAAATAATAACGATCATAAAAATGACGGTCAGCCTTAATCTGATTCCCTTCATGGCGTGCTCCTGCGGGCTCCGGCTTGCCATCGATAGCCGCGGCCCCAAACTGTTTTTATGTATTCAGGCTCCGAGGGATTATCTTCCAGCTTTTCCCGTAACCGTCTGATATGCACGTCCAGGGTTTTGGTATCGCCATAATAATTCTCTCCCCAGACGACATTCAACATCTCATTGCGTTCCAGCGCCTTGCCCTGATTTTCCATAAACATCTTCAGCAAAGCGAATTCGGTCGGCGTTAATTCGATTTCACTATGGTTTTTAAAAAATTTATTGGCAGCGAGGTCCAGCAACAGATCATCGCATGCCAGTATATCATGTCCCGCCTTGAAATGGGGGCTGCGCCTTAACATGGCCTTGATTCGCGCGGTTAATTCAATGGGATTAAACGGTTTGACCATATAATCGTCGGCTCCTAGTTCGAGGCCGAGAATTTTATCGGTATCCTGCCCTTTGGCCGTCAGCATGATCACAAAGGTCTCAGGCATCTTTTCCCGGACCTGCTGGCAGACTTCCAATCCGCCGATTCCCGGCAGCATCAAATCCAGCACGATAACTTCAGGTCTAAAGCTGCCCAACATGGCCAGCGCTTTCTCCCCCGTATCCGCTTCGCCAATTTCGTAACCGGCCGCACTGAGATTAAGGGTGATAAAACGTCTGATTGCCTCTTCATCTTCAACAACCAGAACTTTCATTTTTATTTCGTTCATCGGATTTTTCCACTCCCGTATCAGATATTTATACATCATTTAAGCTCAAGGGTTAACCGCATCGGTCACCAGCGACACATAGGCCTGGACACCGGCTTGTTGTAGGTGCACTCCGTCCGAGTAAAAATATTCATTATGACCGCTGCTGGCGGTATACCAATCCACCAGTTTTATATTTGAATTGTCCTCGGCAGCCTGGGACAGAAGGTGGTTGACCACACTTTCCCACGGCTTCGGAACCCGGTTATTTATCAGCACAATCTGCCGGTCATTTCCCAGCAACTCCAGTATATCCGCAAACTGTTTTTCCGTAAATGCACCATTTGCTCCCAGCTCGATAATAACCGTATTTCCCAGCATTCCTTGATCTTTAAGATTTTTTATGACCTGGGGCGCCTGATACATTTGCCGGCCAATTTTGCCATCCACTACAATGTCCGGAAAAAGCTTCTGTAATGCAGGACCCACTTCCACCATGACTGAATCACCGATAGCCGTAACTCCTTTTCCGGTAAATACATCCCTTTTGTCTGTGTCCCCATTTGCCGCCTCCGTGCCGGCCTGGCTCTCACTTTCATTATCCTTGCTTTCCTGTACTTGGGTTGCGGCAGGCTTGATCGTTTGCTCCGTTTTCGTTTTACCGGCCGCCCTGGTTGGTATACTCTGCTGATCTGCATGACTGATCAATGAACACCCGCTTACCACCGATATAAATACAAACATGATTAATATAATACTCGTTAAGGTAGCCTTGCCATGCGCTACCAATAACCTGGGGCGGTGTCTTAATACGATGGACAGATCCTTCCACTGCTTTTTCCACTTGCCGTGCCGGATCGGATCTTCAATAAAATACCACGAAACCGCTGCCAGAAGAATACTCAACAGCATTTGTTCCCCCGCCAGAACAATACTCAGTCCCTCTGTATTGAACCCCGGACTGGTCAGAATGATTACCGGGTAGTGCCAGAGATAAATTCCATACGAACAAACCCCCAGCCACCGTAATGGCTGCATGCCAAAAAGCTGGCCCAGTCGGCTGGCCGGATGAGCCAGCACTGCTACCAGGACCGCCGAGATGATTGCGAAAAGGAAAAGCCCGCCAGAGTATAGAAAAGTCTGATATTGATTGCTCTGCCAGATCATTAACAGCATGGCCAGCAGGGCCGCTCCCCCAGCAGCATCAAGGAATAGGCGACGCCGGGGTGGCAGATCAGCCGACAGCCTGCGGCTGGGCCACACCAGTGCCAGAGCCGCGCCGATCAGCAGAGCAAAAGCACGGGTATCGGTTCCGTAGTAAACCCGGCTGGGATCCATGCCCGGTTGATAAATAATGGCCATGGAGATGGCTGAAGTAACAGCTAAAGCCATGATGAGTTTGATCAGGCGACCCCGCCGGGGAATGTAACGCAGCCCCATCCATAACAACAAAGGCCAGAGCAAATAAAACTGTTCCTCTATGGCTAAGGACCAG
>CAZUFR010000032.1:0-11447 GCA_964619655.1 uncultured Syntrophomonas sp.
AAGAAACCCGGGAGCACCTGGAGACTACTGAACATAAATGTATGGAATTAGAAAAATATCCTGATAATCCCGAAATATTGAATGCAATATTAAGGGGATTTCATAGTATCAAGGGTGGGGCGGGAGTAATTATCAGTATGCAGGATAATGATGAACCTGATAACCCGCTTATAACCATAAAGACTATTACCCATGCGACGGAATCTTTGCTGCAGCAGCACCGTAATTCGTCAAAACATCTGTCGGCTGAGGTAATTGACTTGATTCTGGCGGTAGTCGATAAAGTGACCATCTTGACAAGTATACTTGGTGGCAATGAAGTTACTGATTCTTCCATTGACCAGCTTATGCAGCATATAAAATCACTGTCAAAAGAAAACCCGGGTGTTAACGTCGTTGAATCAGGAGTAGATGAAGACAACAAAAAACTACCGCAACAACTGTCAGCTTTTATGAATATTGGCAGTCAGGCCTTGGAGTCTATGTTGGGTATTATTAACACCGTTGAAAAAGGTCAACCCATAGACCCCAAGCGAACCAAACAGTACCTGCGGGCATTAAAGAGTATGGCTTCTACGGCCCGTTACCTGGATTATAATGAACTGATTTTAGAAGTGGAGGAATCTTTGCAATACTTGGAAAGATTCCTCCCGGAAAAAGACTTGATAACTGAAGAACTGCTGGAGTTTCTCCATACCAACCACCAAAAAGTTCAGAATTTAATGAAGGTTAAGATTGAGAGCGTTCAAAGCCTGCTGGAAAATGCACCCCCGGAATATAGTCAAAAGAAAATTGGCGAAATTCTAATATCAGAACAGAAACTAACCTCGGAACAGGTGAAATGGGCTTTACAACAGCAAAAAAAGCTGGGTGATATTCTGGTAGATAGCGGAGCCATAAAAGCAGGAGATTTGAAAATAGCCCTGGCCCAGCAGGCTATGGCCCGGGAAAAAGAACAAAAGGTGCTGGAGCAGGCTAAAAGCAGTACCAGTGAACTTGGCGGTCAGTCTATCCGGGTTAGTCAGGAAAAGCTGGATCGCTTAATGAACATGATTGGAGAATTGTTAATCTCCAAAAACCGTATTTTCCATCTGGCCAATACTATAGGCTTGGAATACGACCTGCCCTCTCTGGCCCGTGAAGTTAAAGGGGTGGCAGCGGAACTGGCCACCATCTCTGATGAACTGCAGGATGCTATAATGTCGGCTCGTATGGTTCCATTGCGGGTACTTTTCCAGCGTTATCCTCGTACCATCCGGGATACCGCCCGGAAAACGGGAAAACAGGTGGATTTCATCATTGAGGGAGAGGATACCGAACTGGATAAGACCGTAATTGAAGCCATAAATGATCCTCTGGTTCACATGTTGCGCAATGCGGTTGACCACGGCATTGAAGCTCCCCGGGAGCGAGAAGCCACAGGTAAGAGTGCAACTGGTCGGATTAATCTCCGGGCAGGTTACCAGGGCAATTATGTCCTGATTGAAATCATAGATGATGGTAAAGGTCTAAACCCTGATGAAATCAAGCTCAAGGCCGTGAAAAAGGGCTTAATAACCGTTGAACAAATAGAAACCTTAAATAATAAGGATGCCCTGCAGCTAATTTTTGCCCCCGGTTTTAGTACCAAAGACGAGGTAAGCGAGTTATCTGGGCGGGGAGTTGGCATGGACGTGGTCAAAACCAATATAGAAAAGGTGGGTGGAGTAGTTAACTTGACCAGCACTATGGGTGAAGGCACCCACTTATCTTTGAAGATTCCTTTATCTATGTCAATTCTCCGTGGTCTCATGGTAGAAAGCGGGGGGCAACATTTTATAATTCCTCTGGACACTATAGAGGAAACAGTAAAACTGCCCGGGAGTTCAATACGCAGTTATAAAACCAACATGGTAGCCGATATACGGGAGCAGATAATACCCATAATTGGTTTACAGGATGTACTGCAACCAGGTAATAGTGCCCATAACATAAAGCAGTACTCCGTTCGGGAAAGTGTACCTATAGTGGTGATTAACAGTGACGGCAATAAATTTGGACTGATAGTGGACTCTTTCAAGAATGAACAGGAATTTGTAGTCAAGGCCCTGGCTGAAGAACTGGTCAGCCTAAAGATTTATACTGGGGCTACCATCCTGGGAGATGGTAGCGTGGTGTTGATTTTAAATCCATTTTATTTGCTAGCAGCCCGGGCATTATGATAAAGCGGGAGGGAGGACTTATGGCTACTACTATTGTTCTGGCGAATCGTAAAGGGGGTAGTGGTAAGACTACCAGTACTATTAACATTGCTGATGGTTTGGCTCGTGCCGGTAAAAAGGTTCTGGTAGTAGATGCTGATTCTCAAGCTCAGGCTACCATAAGTTGTGGCGTTTTACCTTATCAGCTCTCCAGCAGTCTATATGAATTGTTGCACCTGCTGGCAGATGGACAGCAGCCGGGAGCGGAATTGCGATCAACTATTATCAAGGATAAAAAACCATTTCATCTACTTCCAGCTAAACCGGATTTGGCCGCACTGGATGTTGAGATAGCTCATAAAGAAAATTGCCAGACTCTCTTGAAAGATCTTCTTATGGAGGTAGAAAACAGCTATGACTATGTACTAGTAGATCTTCCACCGGCCCTGGGTTTACTCAGTGTTAATAGTTTAGTAGCGGCTAGGTGGCTGATTATTCCGATTGAACCCACTTTTCTATCTATGGATGGCTTAGCTCAGATGACTGGAATACTATACAAGATTAATGCAGGTCTAAACCCAGCTTTAAGACTGATGGGGATTTTGCCAGTAAAGTGTGACTTGCGAACTAATTTGGCTCGCAGTGTAATTGCCGAAATACGACAAAATTTTGGTGATGATAATATCTTACCGGCAGTAAGAAATGATATAAAGCTAGCCGAGGCTCCTAGTTTCGGCAAGACCATTTTTGAATATGCGTCTTCGTGCCGGGGAGCGCAGGATTACAGCCAGGTAGTTGACATTATTTTAACCAGGAGTGGTGAGTAGAATGGCAGGCAAAAGAAATTTGGGCATAGGCCTGGATGTCCTTCTGACCGCAACCCAGGGGCAGTATGATACAAAACCCGAAGAAAGCATTTTAGCCCAAGCAGAGGCGTTATTCGGCAGAGCCCTGGAAGAGGAGGAAATGGGTGATAATTTTGAAGCTTATTATCTCTATCGCCAGGTAATTGACCTGCTGGATACACCTGAGTCCAATGTACCGGAACTATCAGAGTTACTCTCTCGTTCTCTCAACAATATAGCGGTTATTCTAGCTGACAACTCCCGTACAGAGAGGGCCTTAAGCTTCTTACGGCAAGCCCTGGAGGTATATCCAAAAAACCAAACGGCGGTAGAAAATATGAAATTAATTTTGAATTCTTAATTCTTAATTTTTAATTGGTGTAGAAATGCTTACGCATTTCCTTTCATTACATATACATATTACCTTATTGGGCATTGTAATAAAGAGAAATACGAAGCAACCTTGATTGTGAACGGTAGTGAACATTGTAGTACCCGTAGGGTGTATTTCCACCATAATTCAAAATTAAGAATTCAAAATTCAATTACGTGGAGGGAGGAGAGCCGGTGATAGTTGGTATAGACCTGGGTACGAGTAATTCACTGGTAGCCTTTATTAACCGGGAAGGTAAGGCGGAAATTATTATAAATGAGCGGGGCAGTCGCTTGACCCCTTCGGTGGTATACTTCAAAAACGAACAGGAAGTTATGGTAGGGGAACTGGCCCGTTCCCAGCTGATACTAAAGGCTGACCGTACTGTAAGCTCCATTAAACGCGAGATGGGTACTAATTACCAGGTGGACATAGGAGAGCGCGGCTATACCCCACCCGAGATTTCCGCCCTTATACTGCGAAAACTCCTCCAATATGCGCAGGAGTATCTGGAACAGGAAATAACCGCCGCGGTGGTAACAGTTCCAGCCTATTTTAATGATAACCAGCGGCAGGCAACCTTGCTGGCTGGTGAACTGGCCGGAATCAGAATACTAAAGCTCCTAAATGAACCAACTGCTGCAGCTTTGGCCTACGGGGTAAATCGAGAGGAAAAAGAAAACATACTGGTCTTAGATATTGGTGGAGGCACTTTTGATATAACCCTGATGGCATACCAGGATGAGGTTTGCCAGGTACTTTGTATAGGGGGATCAAGCCAGTTAGGGGGACTAGATTTTGATAAACAAATGGTAACACATATACTAGAAACCTTTAAAATGAGCAGCGGTATCGATTTAAGTGCTGATCCCATTGCCTTGCAGCAGATACATATAAACGCAGAAAAGGCCAAAGTAGACCTTTCCAGTGTAAACGAGTGCTCCATATTAGTACCTTATATTACTATGGGGGCGCAAGGTCCGGTACATCTGAACCAGACCCTGCGGCGGGAGGAATTCAATCATATCTGCAGTCACCTTTTTAAAGAAATCACCGAATTAATTGAACAAACTTTTACCCGGGCGGGTGTCTCCAAAGAGTGGGTTCAAGCAGTAGTACTGGCTGGAGGAGCCTCTCGTATGGCAGGATTCAAAGATTTGGTTAAGCAGTTATTTCCCGGTGTGGAACTACGGGCAGAAATTAACCCTGATGAAGTAGTAGCACTAGGAGCAGCCTTGGAAGGGGGAATGCTTGCCGGAGAACTAAGTGATGTTGAATTACACGATGTAACCGGCCATACCCTGGGCATAGAAGATAACCAGGGGGAATTTGTAGCTCTTATTCCTGCTAATACACCTTATCCGATTAGTGAGTCAAGGCTTTTCACTACTGTAAATGACTTTCAGGAGGAGGTGATTATACATATATTGCAGAGGGATGAAATGGGCGACTCGGGGGAGGGCGTTAATGTATCCCTGGGCAAGTTTCACCTGGAAAATATACAAAAAGCTAAAGCAGGCCAGCCCAGTATTGATGTTACCTTTACTATTGATGAGAACGGCATACTAAATGTCTCGGCCCTGGATATCGAAACTGGTACCCAGAACGAGATCCAGATTACTGAAACTGGTTATGTTGACGTTAATAAGATACTGGCCCGCCGGGGTCGGGACTTAAAAATTCTATAAAAAGATATAAGGAGTGATGATGGTGGCAAAGAAACTAGAAAAACCGGCAGGTATGGGAATGAGTGAAAGAACCGGGATTACCGTCAAAACAGAAACTGATGAGGACATCGCCCACAAGCGGGAACAGGCCCGGAAGTTAGCCCAGGAAAAGGCTCGGGCTCGTACCCTGGCCAAGCAGCAGGCCATGGCGGAAAGAATTGCGGCGGCTTCGGAACAGCTACTGGCAGGTATAGAGGAATCTAATGCGGCTGGTGAAGAGTTTTCCCAACTGATGAATGATTTGAATAGTAATGCCGAGCAGGTTGGTAGTAGTAGTGAAGAAATGCGGGCAGCCACGGTTCAGGTCAACCGTTCAGCTATAGAAGTGGGAAAAAGCATGGAATTGTTAAAGCAGAATGCTGAGAACGGAACCATTGCCGCCGAGGAATCGGTGGGAGCTATGGATTTTATGGTAGCGCTGCTTAAGGAAGCTGCTGATAAAAATATGCAATCAGGTAAGCGCATAGAAGAACTGGAAGTACAGTCCCGCCAGATTGGGGATATTGTGCAGGCAGTAGTTATGATTGCCGACCAGACTAACCTCTTGGCCTTAAATGCAGCTATTGAAGCGGCCCGGGCGGGAGAACACGGGCGTGGATTTGCTGTAGTAGCGGATGAAGTAAGGAACCTGGCGGAGATTTCCGAGCGTTCGGCTCGTGATATCCGGGGGGTAGTGGATGAGATACGCTCCGGAGTTGATGAGGTGGTAAAGGATATCAACCAGGTGGTGGAAGAATTCAATAGTATGCAGAATAACCTGGGGGAAACGAATAAAGATTTTGAAAACATCGGTAATCTTTTCGGTCAGTATGCGGAAATGGTTAATGAAAGCGGTAAAAATGCAATGGAATTACAGACTATGTCCGATGAATTTTTGGGTGTGGCCCAGTCTATTGCCAGCGCTTCAGAACAGATTTTAGCTGCTACTGAACAATCAGCCAAGGCGGTGGAAGAACAGGGTAAAGCCCTGAGTGAAGTCAACATTGCCACCCAGGAACTGGCGGAAATGTCCGAGGAATTAAAAAGTTCTACTAATATTAATAAATCAGCTGAAGAGGTGGCAGCCACGGCTGAAGAATTATCTGCCAATATTGAAGAACTCAGTACCTCGGCTGCTCAGGTAGCTACTGCCCTGGTGCAGATGGCAGATGGCGGTGGGACCGTTTTTACAGAGAGTGAGAAGGCTGCCGCTATAGCGGAAAATGCTCAGGATAAAATAGAGGCACTAATAAACACAGCCGGGGAGGCCGGAGAGACTAATATAAAGATTGCAGAAATATTTGAGAATGCCCGGGCTGGTGCTCGAGACGTCTGGCAGAGGCTACAAGATTGTATTAAATCTTATGAGGGTACCAATAATGCTATTGAAGCTCTACAGGATAAGATTCGTCGGATAGAAAAAATAGTAGATACTATCGAAAACGTTTCCATTCAGACTAATATGCTGGCTGTAAATGGATTTATAGAAGCAGCCACTGCCGGTGAACACGGGCGAGGTTTCTCAGTAGTAGCTGGAGATATCAGAAACCTGGCTACCGAATCAGCTGAAAATGCAGATAAAATTAAGGATTTAGTTCGGGATATCCAGATGCAGATGGGTAAAGTGGTTAATGAAATAGCCCAGTCCGAAGCGGCATCACGTAAGGGGAATGAAGCGGCCGTAGCGGCAGCTCAAAAAAATGCAGGAGTAACTAATGAGTTAGAAGATATAGCTAAAAATCGTGATGTTTTGCGTAAGGCCATTGATGAAAGCAAGGCCGCTATAGCTGAAGATGTAAGGGAATCAAAACGGGTAATGGAGATTATTGAAACTGCTCAACAGCAGGTAGAGCAGGGCTCCCGGGTAGCTCAGGAACAGGCCAAGGCTGTTAATGAACTGGCTAATTCGATTGAAGAGATTGCATCTATAGCTGACGAAATGCAGATTAACTAGAGGGGAATGACACCTATAATTGAGGAGGGATTTTAATGAAGAATGACCATGTATTCTCCTCGGAAGAAATGCAACTGGTTACTTTTGTTCTGGGCCAGGAAAATTTCGGCATAGATATCATGAATGTACAGGAAATCATCAGGATACCGTCCATAACTGTTGTACCGCAGGCACCGCCCTACGTAGAAGGGGTAACTAATCTGCGGGGGGAGATTTTGCCGGTATTAGATACCCGGGTAAAATTTGGCATGGACCAGGCTGAGCGCGATGTATCTAGCCGGGTGATTGTGGTGGACGCACGAGGGAAAAAGATAGGACTTAGTGTTGATGAGGTTTCGGAAGTTCTTCGGGTAGAGAGTAACCGTATTGAAGCAACTCCGACTATAGCCGCAGATATGGATATGAGTACTATTTCTGGCGTAGTTAAGATAAACGATGGTAAGAAACTGGTTATGATACTGGAGGCTGGAAGCCTGTGCAGTATGGAGCAAATCCAAAGAAAAGAGACCCTTAGCAAAAATGCGGTTAAAGATAGCGGTAAACGGGAAACGGAACAGAAGTTGGAGGAGGTGCAACTAGTTTCATTCCTACTGGGTAATGAGGAATTTGCCCTGGAAATTGAGCATGTACGGGAAATAATCCGCTATCCTGAGATAGTAAAAGTTCCTAACCTGCCGGAATATATAAAAGGGGTTATATCATTAAGAGATACCCTGATGCCCATTATAGATATGCGGATTAAACTTGATACCGGAAATGATGAGATAGGTGATAGTACCAGAGTAGTGGTGGTTGATGCTGATAATACTCGTATTGGTCTGGTGGTGGATCGGGTATATGAAGTTACCCGCATTGCTAAAGATACCATTTTTGCGCCTCCCCAGGCTCTAAGTGGTGAAAGTGGCGAACAGTTAAAAGGGATTGCCCGGGTAGATGGGGGAAAACGGATTATAATGCTGCTTGACCCCCGGGATATTGTAAGCCAGGAAGAACTGCAGGATATTGGAACCCTGGAGAATAGCGAAGCTGCTATAGGAGAAGAAGAAGGCTTACTTAATGAAATAGACGAGGAACAGATGGTGGTTTTCCGATTGGCCGGGGAACAATACGGGGTACGAATTACCCAGGTACAGGAGATTAACCGCCTGACTAAGATTACCAAAGTCCCTCGTGCTCCCCGTTTTGTTGAAGGAGTTATTAATTTACGGGGGGACGTTATACCCGTTATAGACTTAAGAAAACGTTTTGAAATTGAATCCAAAGATTATAATGAATTTACTCGGGTAATAGTAAGTGATATTAATAAGAAAAAAATTGGCATAATCGTGGACGAAGTTTTGGAAGTATTGCGTGTAGCCCGGAAACTGGTAGAGAATGCACCGAATATTTTGCAAAACCAGGAGATACACAGCTTTATGGATGGTATTGCTAATCTGGATAAGCGTATGATTATGATGCTTAATCTAGAAAACATCCTGGTAGAAAAAGAGTGGCAAAAGCTAGAAAACATGAAACCAAAGGATACGGCCAAAAAATCTAAAACACCCAAGCTTAAAAAACAAGGCAGGGGCGAGAAGAATG
Source organism: uncultured Syntrophomonas sp. (assembly GCA_964619655.1). GTDB lineage: Bacteria > Bacillota > Syntrophomonadia > Syntrophomonadales > Syntrophomonadaceae > UBA4844. The sequence continues at coordinate 8,640 of CAZUFR010000032.1, forward strand.
ATAAAGGTACTGATAGCTGATGATTCAGCCTTAATGCGTAAAATGCTGAAAAGAATACTGGAGACAGACCCGGAAATTGAAGTAGTAGCAGCTGCACGGGACGGTAACGATGTGGTGGAAAAAGCGCGGGAGTATTTGCCTGATGTAGTCACCATGGATGTTAATATGCCAGGACAGGATGGCATTACCGCCCTGCAGTATATTGTTGATGAAAAGATATGTCCCGTAGTAATGGTGTCATCTCTGACCCAGGAAGGGGCGGTGACCACCTTTGAAGCTCTGGAATTGGGAGCATTTGATTTTATCGGCAAACCAGGAGGAACCGTCTCCAGTAACATGGATAATGTTGCGGCTGAACTATTAAGTAAGGTTAAACTGGCAGCCAGCCTTAAGAAAAAAGGCAGAATATCTGACCGGTTATCCCGCAGCCGGATAAGGCCGGAAATAAAACTAACATCTAGTCCGGGTAGCGGTAAAAAAACAAAGGCAGTAGCTATGGGTATTTCCACCGGAGGACCTAAAGTTATCTACGAAGTTCTGCCTTTACTGCCCCCGGATATTAATGCTGCACTTTTTTTAGTGCAGCATATGCCCCCTAATTTTACCCCTACTTATGTGAAACGGCTTAATGATGCCTGCCAGTTGGAGGTGGTAGAGGCCCAGGCCGGGATGAAGGTAGAAAAAGGAGTATTATATGTGGGTAGCGGGGGGCGTCACCTTAACCTGATAAAGACTGCAACCGGAGACATCATGGTTAGACTGGCCAGTAAACCCGAACACCTGTTTATACCCTCGGTAAGTGTGATGATGGAATCAGTTTTAAATGTATATGGTGCCCGAACCGTAGGGGTAATAATGACCGGAATGGGAAATGACGGCGCTGATGCTATGGTAAATATTCGCAAAGCCGGAGGAATAACCATAGCCGAGTCCGAAGAAAGTGCTATCGTTTATGGCATGCCGGGTGAAACAGTTAAACGCGGTGGTGCCGAAATAGTAGTACCTATATGGAATATTGCTGCTGAAATAATAAAGGCAGTTAATCGTTAGGGAGGGGGAGATAATTATGAAGGGTGTACGTATGGATGGGACTGCGATTAAAGTTATGGCGGTGGATGATTCGCCTATCACGCGCAAGATGATTAAGAAGGCACTGGAACCAGAGGGATTTGCTATTGTAGGTGAAGCGGCCAATGGCAGGGATGCGGTAGAACTGTACAATAGAATTAAGCCTGATGTTATTACTATGGATGTTACTATGCCTATAATGGACGGATTAAAAGCCGCCCAGGTTATTAAGGAACAAAACCCGGCGCAAAAGATAATTATGCTCAGTGCTATGAGCGATAATGATATAGTTGCTGAAGCCCGGGGGTGGGGCATAGTTCATTTTTGTGCCAAACCGTTTAAACCGGAGGAGATAGTGGAAAAGGTATTACGGGTAATAAGTGAATAGAGGTGAAAGAGTGGAATTAAGCACAACAATTGCTCCCTTCGTGCGGGCTAGTACTAATGTTTTTAGAGAAATGTTGGATTTAAGTATACATAAAGGGCAGGTTGAAGCAGAAGGGGATAGCTTCATATCTCAAGGTTTTACTGTAATGATTGGCTTAACTGGCGGTTGGGAAGGCTGGTTTTTTCTCGATATGAGTCAGGAAACAGCTATAAAAATAGCAAACCTTATGATCGGTGAAGATTACCATAGCGTAGAAGAAGAGGAAGTCCTGCTGGCTGGTGCTGAAATTGCCAATATCATTAGCGGTAATGCTATTACTGATTTAAATAATATTCATACCGGGCTTAATATTCGCTTAACCCCGCCCAGCGTGTTTGCCGGGAAGGAAATGAGTATGTTTAATGTTCGGCTCAGTGCTTGCTCCGTTCTTTTACAAACTGATGTCGGTAACATCAAACTTAATGTAGTAATAAAGGAGGGGAAATAGCTTATGGACGCTAACAAAATAAACGCCTTTATTACCGGTCTGATAGAGGTATCAGGACTGCTGGGTATAGATAGTTTGACCCGAACCGGTTTAAGTGCACGGGAGCAGCTTAAGACCGAAAATGAGGTTAATGTTATTATCGGACTGGTTGGGGATATTAAGGGTAATATGGTTTTGTCCATGCAGGAAAAAACCGCTATGAACATTGCATCTAAAATGATGGGAGGTCTGCCGGTTAGCGAGTTTGACCTCATGCCCAAAAGTGCTCTCTGTGAGTTAACTAATATGGTAAGTGGCAAGAGCGTCAGTGAGCTGGAGAAAATCGGAGTTTTGACCAATATTACCCCGCCTACCCTGGTTCATGGGCATAACCTGATTTCATTGATAAGCCAGGTAGAAACCCTGGTAGTCAATTTTACAGCCGAAGAAGGTGATATAGAATTAAACATCGCTACAGAAAACTAATAATAGAAAATAGGGTGCTGGTAGCAGATGATATATATGGCAAAGTTCAGGGGTAATCCAAAGTCCGGGGTTAATTAAGAATTTTGAATTATGAATTTTTAATTAGCGTAGAAATGCTTACGCATTTCTCTTCATTAATAGTTAACACAACTCGGGCTACTATTTTTATCAGTGATTGTGTGTCTTCTTTTAGGCACGGTCTCCGCGTAGATAATTCGTAAAAGGTTGAAATAAAAAGAAATACGAAGTTACCTTAATCATGAGCGACAGGGAATATCCGTGTGCCCTTCAGGGTATATTTCCACAATAATTCAAAATTCAAAATTGAGAATTCAAAATTACTTTGCATCTTCCATAAGCTGTAGCCGGTAATAAAGGGTACTGCGCGAAATTCCCAGAT
>CAZUFR010000033.1:0-3587 GCA_964619655.1 uncultured Syntrophomonas sp.
AGGCTTTCTGCTTCCACTAAATTAAGCGTCAATACTGATGAAATGCCTTTCTCCGGCATAGTTATTCCGTAAAGATTTTCCCCTATTTCAATGGTAGCCTGCCGGTGAGTAATAATAATAAATTGAATGCTGGTAGACATTGCTTTAAGGAAACGGGCAAACCTGGTTAAATTAGTCTCATCCAGAGAGGCATCAATCTCATCCAGCAAACAAAAAGGAGCCGGTTTCAGGCGCAGAAGCGAGAAAATAAAAGCGATACAGGTAAGGGCACGCTCGCCCCCCGATAATAAATTAAGTAGTTGGGTACGCTTACCGGGCAGCTTTACTTCTATATCTACCCCTGCTTCCAGGCGTTCTTTGCCACTTTCTATTTTTAATTGGGCTTCCCCACCATCGAATATCTCCTTAAAAGTCTGGTTGAAGCTCTCATTAGCCAACTGCAAAAAATGGGCAAAGTTTTTGAGCATTAGGTTTTCCGTCTCCCCCAACAGGGTAGTGAGCGAATCTCGCGCCTGCAACATATCATTATACTGCTGGCTCAAAAAAGTAAACCTTTCCTGTACTTCCTCATAATCCCGAATAGATTCCGGGTCTACCAGTCCCAAGTCTTCCAGTTGAGTCTGTAATTGCTCTATTCTAATCTTATATTCTCTCATTTTCCCCGGGCTTAATATTTCAATAGTCGCGCCGGTATAGTCACTAAATTTTTCTTTCCATTTCATTTCCAGGGAAGATTGTTCTGTTTCCAGACGGGCTATAGCCAGTTCCAGGTTATGATATTGCCTTTGTAGTTCTTCCAGGTGCTCCTTCTTTGGTATCAGTTTTTTACGAAAATCATTAATATTCCGGTTGCAATTTTGGTAATCCTCTTTGAGACCTGCTATTTCTTGAGCCAAACTGGAGAGATTAATTTTACCCTCAGCTATCTTCTGTTCCAATTCTTGCTGGCGCTGTTTCTCCTGTTGGTTCTCGTTTTCCATACGCTCCTGTACCTGGTGAGCTTCCTCTAATGACTGCTGATAAGATAGCTGTACCTGTTCAAACTGCAGAACGCTTTTTCTTATATTATCCAATTCTCGCTTTTTCATTTCCAGCTGTTCCCGTTGGGAAGTAAATCGTTCTTTGGCGATATCTAGATCCCTCTGTTTTATCTCCATTTCATCCTTTAAGCTTTCTAACTGGGAAGACGCATTCTGGCTCTCCTGGTTCATTTGGTTTAGTTGGCCCTGCATATTATTTATTTCCACCTGCAGTTTCTTAATCTGCTCTTCCTGCTCCCCGGATTCCTTTTTAAACGATTCCATTTCTTTCCGGGCAGCAGCAACCGCCGCTGCAACTTCATTAAGTTGCTTGTTTTTTACTTCCAGGGTCATTTTACTCTCCAGGTGTAACTGGTTTATTTGCTTGATTTCCTCTTCCAGTCTCTCCAGTTCTCCCTGAATAACTAAAAGTTCATTATACTTGGAGGTTCTACGTTTCTCATTATCATCCTGCTCTTTAAGCAGTCGTTTCTCTTCTCCCCGGCGTAGCAGCGGGCTATTTCCAAAAGATGATGAAACCCTGGTTCCGCCGCTTACGGCGCCGCTGGCGTTAAGCAAATCACCCTCCAGGCTAACAATTCGCAGGGGATAATTAATGCGTTTAAAAATATGTATGGCAGTGTCCAAATTTTCAACTATGAGCACCCGGCCTAGAAGGTATTCCACCGCTTTAGTATAACGGGAATCATAACTGACTACCCGCGAGGCTAGTCCAATGACTGCTTTTTGCTTATCCAGTTGCTCTAAAATAGTATCGGGAATAGCTTGAACTTTAAGAATATTCAAGGGTAAAAAGGTAACCCGGCCTAGTTTATGGGCTTTTAAGTAATCAATAGCCTGATGGGCATGTTCCACGCTATCAGTAACAATGTTCTCCAGACTCCTACCGGCAGCAATATCAATAGCCAATTCCAGTCCCCGGGGAACATCGATTATTTCCCCCGGTATGTCCATTATCCCCTTTAGTTTGCCAGATTTAGCTGCTTTCATTAGTGATTTAACTGCTGCCGAATAGCCGCTTAAACTCTGATTCATCTCCTGTAAAGATAGGAGGCGGTTTTTTATTTTCATTCCTTCCTGGTTTAGATGGGTATGTTCTTCCTTCAGTTGCTGCACTTTTTCCAGTAAAGTGTTCTTATGGTCATTCATCTCCTGCAAACAACTATCATGCGCAGACACTTCCGCCTGGTAATGCTCTATTTGTCCTTGCAAGGTTTCATGTTCATTATGATATTTATCCAGCCAGGTTTTTTGCTCATCATACCTGATTAAAAGTCTATCTTTGCGTTCAGTCAGTTTTTTTAGCTGCTCTTCTTTCTCACCCAGCTGGTTATTAAGCAGACTTTCTTCCCTGCTTATATCAAAAACCCGGGATTTATCCCGTGTAAATGTTTCCCGCATTATTTTCAGCTCATTTTCCAGTCCAGCTATTTCTTCCTGCAGTCGCTGGCATTCTTCATCTCGCTGGCCATAGTTTTCTTCCTGGCTTATAAAATCCTGCCGGTGTATATCTAAATCCTGGTTTAAACGAGCCAGCATACGGCTATATTTTTCCTTATCAGCCTGGCTTTGCCGGATGCGCTCCTGGCGATTTTTACTCCTCTCTGCAGATAGCCTCAATTCCCCTTCCAGGGAATTAAGATTAGTCTGCACCTGGTATTCCTGCTCCTGTATATTATTGAGTTTCTGTTGCTGTTCTTTGAGCAAGGTCTCTTCCGCTATTAACTGCTGTTCCAAACCCAGCAGTTCCTGACTTAATAAATCAATCTCACTCTCGCGCTGAAGAATATCATCCTGCTTTCGGCGTAACTCCTGCTGACTTCGAGATAGTTCCGAAGATAGAACCTTTCTCTCAAGTTCCTGGCATTCCTGATTCAGTTGTAAATAAAGCCGGGCTCGCTCAGCTTTATGCTGTAGTTCTTCCTTGCGCTCCCGGACTTCGCTTATAATATCTCCCAGGCGTAACAGGTCCGTACTGGTGTTTTCCAAACGTCGTTTGACTTCATCCCTTTGCTGGCGATATTTTATGGTACCAGAAGCTTCCTCCAGTATTAACCGCCGGTCCAGGGCTTGCCCACTTAGTACCTGCTCTAATTCTCCCTGACCAATTATAGAATAACCTTTCTTGCCCAGACCGGTGCCGGTAAATAAATCACTAATATCCTTCATACGCACCCGGGATTTGTTAATATAGAATTCACTTTCCCCATTTCGGAAAACCTTGCGGGCGGTAGTTATTTCACTGTAATCAAGAGGCAGAATTTGATCACTATTATCCAGCAGCATCTCTACATGGGCCATTCCCTGCGCCCTTTTGTCATCTGTGCCGTTAAAAATTACATCTTCACTTTTCTGTCCCCGCAGGTGACGAATGTTAGCTTCACCTATAACCCATCGTATAGCATCAACCACATTGCTTTTACCACAACCATTGGGGCCAACTATTATGTTTATACCTGGTTTAAAATTAATCTCGGTAATATCAGCAAAAGATTTGAAACCCTTGATCTCTAGTCGCTTGAGATACACTTATTCGCCTCCCTTGCT
>CAZUFR010000033.1:3687-6938 GCA_964619655.1 uncultured Syntrophomonas sp.
TTATCCTGACATTGCACCATCAGGTTACCCATCTCATCAATATCGGTATTTATACCCCGGATTATATCCTGCCCCCTGGTTGTTTCTATGGCATTACCCAGATGCAGGCAACGAGATTTGAATTCTAAACGAATGTCTGAAAATCCATTTTTCAGAAACTCCCGGTAATATCTGTCCAAATCCTTTAATACGGTTAACAAAACTTCATTTGCATCCATCTCCCAGCCACTGGTTTCCAGCAACGAAGTGGAGATAGCACCTATAGCTGGTGGTAAATCATTGGTTCTGACATTAACATTAATGCCTATACCTACAATGAGATAGTCGGCATTATCGATTTCGCCACTCATTTCCAACAAAATACCGGCAATTTTTTTACCTTGACAGAAAACATCATTGGGCCATTTAATCTGGCAGGGTGAGCCTGAAAAGACATCCATACTTTTTACCAGGGATACCGCAAATACCAGGGATAATAAAGCTGTCTGAGATAGAGGTAAAGTTGGACGTAACAAAAAGGAAAACCATAGTCCCCCCGGAGGGGATTCCCATTTTCTACCCCGGCGTCCCTTACCCTCTGCTTGTTTTCCAGCCACATATACCGTACCTTCTAACGGATGGTCTTTTATACTGCGTTTCAGGGCTTCGTTGGTAGAATCCAGGTAGGGATAATAATATACCTGGCTACCAATTAATTGTTGCGATAAGCCGGCTTTAATTTCCTCTGGGATTATTATCCCGTTATCCTTAAGCTGGTAACCTCTGCCACTAACACCAGTAATATCATATCCTTCTTTTTTTAAGGCTTCAATATGTTTCCAGACTGCTACCCGGCTGATTCCCAGGGACTCTGCCAGTTGACTCCCGCTTATGAAACTATCCCGATTTTGAACTAGCTCCTTCAATATCTTTTGCCGCATCAGCATGTCCTTCCTTAAAAGCGCAAAACCCCTTACTTCCCTTACGAATCGGAGGGACGGCACTTAGCCCGGGGTACATACCTGGGTTTAATGGTCAGCAGGGCAGACACATGGGTCTACCCCTACAATTCTGAAGCCCGCTGTCCGATATCTGAGGACTGACGTCTGATCCCCGTCACACTTACGCCTTACCCTCACACCTTACCCCTCACTCTAGACAATCTAGCAAGACCTAACTTCGCAGTTATTTACAAGATAACTTTGTTATAACGCCTTCGTATATATTTGACACCGGCCTTTTTAAAACCTTTTTATAAAAAGCCTGTTATTAATCGCTATTGCATTAAAAAAGGCCAAATTCCGGCAATAGATTGGGGCAGGCCTGGTTCTCCTTACGAAGTTCTATGAATTCCTTGCGAGTAAGATTAAGGAGTGGTTCTGATTCGTTTCCAACTGCCAGGCCGACAGTATCGCGCTCATAGGCGGGGCAGGTTTTGACCTTGATATCCCTTAACTGAAATTGGTTCTTCAGGCAAAGTAGATTGTTTTTCTGGTGGCCAATCATTTTCGACATATCCTGTTTATGTACGAATAATATAAGCTGCCCACTTGATTCATTATCTTCATTGTATTTTGCTATTACCCGGCAGGCCTGTTCCTTAAACACTTTCTGTTCAACCAGTTCCCCAAAGGCAGGGTGAAAAGGACCTGCTATTATAGTACCGGGACTAAGCAACTCCTCCCCCGGATGTAGCCCCATACGAATAACAGTTATATCGTGTTGCTGGAATTGCAGAAACATCTCCTTGCAGATAATAATTGCTTCAGATAAGTCCAGAGGCTTATATTTTTGCTCTTTAAAAATTCTATGCAGGGGGGTTTCGGCAATAACCAGGGTGGGATAAATTCTAACCATATCCGGAGCAAGGGTAATTGCCTGCCGGGTACTCTCCATGTCAAGTGCGTAGTTATCACCCGGTAGTCCTACCATAAGCTGAATGCCCAGTTTAAATCCGAGACTTTTAATAAGGTGACTGGCTTTAAAAACATCGCCACTACTATAGCCGCGACCGGATGCTTTTAAAACCTCATCACTAAAAGACTGTACCCCTAATTCTATAGTCTTAACCCCATAACTTAAGAGAAATTGAAGTATGTCATCATCGATATAATCAGGCCGGGTAGATATGCGAATACTGCTAATCTGACCGCTTCTCAGGTAAGGTTGTACACTGGACAAGTACTCTTCCTGTAATTTACGGTCAATAGCCGTAAAACTACCGCCAAAGAAAGCCAGTTCAATGTTCTCACTGCTGGTCCTAATAGTATCCAGGTGCTCATTGATGGAAGTTATCAGCTCAGCCTGGGCCGGTATTCCCCGGTTGGAGGCGATTTTGTTTTGGTTACAGAAAATACACTGAAAAGGGCATCCCAGGTGGGGAATAAATACCGGGATATTAAAATGTTGTTTCATCCGGTTTCCCTTTTCCGTTCAAGCTTTCTAAAAACTCCTGGTCATTCAACACCTTACCAGCCGCATTTTGTTCAGCTTCTTTTTTGCTTTTACCCTCACCCGTAGCCAGAAGTTGATCCTGAAAATATACCCCGGCTACAAAACTTTTACAATGGGCCGGCCCGCTTTCTTCAATAATGTCATAATGGACATTTTCCTTGTTTTTACCCTGTACCAGTTCCTGCAGCCTTGATTTATAGTCATAGTAATCACCACTGGCACCTTCGATAATATTATTCTCCAGGTGTTTAAGAATAAACTCTTTAGCTTTTTCATAACCTTGGTCCAGATATATAGCTCCTATAACTGCTTCTACCGTATCCGCCAGTATGGATCTACGTTTCCGGCCACCGGACATTTCTTCACCTTTACCCAGCAGTAAATAATTACCCAGGTTAATCTTGCGGGCCACATTAAGCAAGGATTTTTCGCAAACTACCCGCGCCCTTATTTTGGTTAACTCACCTTCAGCTTTATCCTGGTAATGATTATAGAGGTACTCGGCTACGACAAAACTTAATACGGCATCTCCCAAAAACTCCAGTCTCTGGTTGTTGTGTTCAAAGTTTTTCTCCTGAGCATAAGAAGGGTGGGTTAAGGCCATAACCAGCAAATCATTATCGGTAATATTTAATTCATTATCATCCATAAACTTCCTGGCCGCGGTTCTCTCAGTCATTTTTCGCCTTCTGTAAATATTCATACAAAGCCGTTACCAGAGAACCCATGGTGGGGTAGTCCTCAATATCCTCCTCCGGAAACTCGACTTCATAAATGTCTTCCAGAGCCATTATCATCTCCACAATGTCTATGGAATC
>CAZUFR010000033.1:7038-8732 GCA_964619655.1 uncultured Syntrophomonas sp.
TGGCAAACAACACTTATCCCATTTACCCCCAGTAAAGGTGCACCGCCAATTTGAGTGTAGTCCAGCCGGGCAAAGGTTGCTGGAATGGTACCTAATTCTTCCTTTACTCCAGCAGCCAGGAAGGAAGCCATACCTTCCAGGGATTTAAGTAAAATGTTTCCCGTGAAACCATCACACACTAAAACATCACACCGGGAATTAAAGAGGTCACGGCCCTCAATGTTACCAATAAAATTCAAACCACTTTGTCCGCTCAATAATTCATAAGCTTGAATGCTCAGGTTATTCCCCTTTCCTTCTTCTTCACCATTATTTAATAATCCTATCCGGGGGTCATCCAGGTTAAATACTCCTCTGGCATAAGCCTGTCCCAGCAGGGCAAATTGCACTAATTGTAGCGGCCTGCAGTCCACGTTAGCTCCCACGTCTATAAGTAGTGTCGGCTTACCACCTCTGCCTGGTATAGGTGCAACTATGGGAGGTCTTTCTACTCCTTGCATTCGCCCCAGTATAAATATGGCTGCTGCCATCTGGGCTCCGGTGCTTCCACAGGAAACTACTGCGTCCGCCATTCCGTCCTTTACCAACCTGCTGGCAACAACTATAGATGCATCCTTTTTCTTACGCAGGGCTACAGCCGGTGATTCATTCATTCCTATTACCTGGCTGGCATGAACTATTTCCAGCCTGGTAGGGTCGTAGCTATACTGGCGGAGTTCTTCATTTATTATTTCCTGATCACCTACCAGTATAATATGGCCTTCGCTTTCTTCTAGCCATTTAATAGCACCAGCCAATAATTCCACTGGTGCATAGTCTCCCCCCATAACGTCCAAAGCTATCTTCATGACCAACCTCCTTAAAGAAAACAAAAAGTAAGCTACTAGTCTAACCAGACTTTATACCTTACTTTTTGACGACTTACTCTATTAACATTACATAATGCTTTTGCCCTTATAATAACCGCAATTCAAACACGCCCGGTGAGGCATTCTCAGTTCATGACACTGAGGGCATTCAACCAGACCCGGTTTCTCAAGCTTCCGCCATTCCGCACGGCGCTTGTTCTTACGGGAATGCGATTGTCTCCTTTTAGGAACTCCCACTATGTAACCTCCTTCCCGAACTTGAGATCTTTTAGTTTATCCCATCTGGGATCAGTGTTTTCATGCCGGCATTGGCACTGAGATAAGTTCTGATTAGTACCACACTGCGGACATAATCCTTTACACTCGACCCCGCAAATAGGGGCAAAGGGAATTTCGGAAAAAACCAGCTGCTCCATGAAGGGCTGTATCTCAACCTCATCACGATCAAAAAAGATTACATCCTCATCCGGGGTAAATTCCTCTTGCATCCCTGATTCCACCAGATTAAGATGAAATCCTACGTTTATTTGATAGCATAACTTCTCCAAACAGCGGGAACATTGCAGCTCCAGAACAGTTATTACCTGTCCCCGAGCCAGATAAAATTTACCCGGTTTTTCAACCTGAATATCTACCCTGAGGTTTTCCCGGTATTTTCCCCCTAGTTCTTTAAGGTATTCATCCCGGCCCGGATTATTAAAATGAAACTCCAGGCTATCCTGGATTCCCAGTCTAATTCTCTCCAGGTCAACTATCATAGTATCACCCCATAAAAACACCAGATTAATTATAGTCTGCCCCTCTTAGCATTGTCAACTAAACCAT
>CAZUFR010000033.1:8832-11421 GCA_964619655.1 uncultured Syntrophomonas sp.
AGGCGATAGGTATCGCGGGCGATAACCAGTTCCTCATTAGTGGGAATAACAAAGATTTTGACCTTGGAGTCAGCCGCAGCCACATCAACCTCTTTACCCCGAACATTGTTCTTCTCAACATCCATCTTGATACCCAGATAATCCAAGTCTTTACAGATGTTTTCCCTTATGTCAATAGCATTTTCACCTACACCAGCGGTGAATACCAGGCAGTCACAGCCATTTAGCTTGGCTATGTAGTTACCAATGTAACCCTTAACCCGGTTGTAGTAAACATCCAGTGCCGTTTGGGCTCTCTCGTTGCCGGAAGCAGCAGCTTCTAGTATGTCTCTGAGGTCGTTGGATACCCCGGATAGACCTAACATACCTGCTTTTTTATTAAAGTAGTTGTTGGCCTCAGTAGTGCCCAGACCCAGTTTTTCCATCAGGAAGAATACGATGGCAGGGTCAATGTCACCAGAACGAGTTCCCATAACCAGACCTTCCAACGGAGTAAAGCCCATGGTGGTGTCGACTACCTTACCATTCTTGACTGCAGCCATACTAGCACCATTACCCAGATGCAGAGTTATAATCTTGCACTCTTCAAAAGGTTTGCCCAGCATCTCAGCAGCCCGGTGAGATACATAGAAATGGGAAGTGCCGTGGAATCCATATCTTCTTACCCGGAATTTTTCGTAAACTTCATAAGGTAAAGCATAAAGGAAGTTGGCGGGTTCCATAGTTTGATGGAAAGCGGTGTCAAAAACGACAACGTGGTTTACATTGGGCATTAGTTCTTGACATGCATCTATTCCCATAAGGTTGGGAGGGTTATGCAGGGGAGCTATGTCAAAGCAATCTTTGATTACCTTTTTAACCCGATCATCAATTACTACTGACTCCGCAAATTCCTCGCCCCCATGCACCACGCGGTGTCCGACTGCACCAATTTCATCCATACTCTTGATGCATCCATATTCTTCATTGACCAGAACATCAAGTACCAATTTCATACCAGCGGTATGATCAGGTAAATCCTTCTTAATCAACACCTTGTCCTTGCCTACCGGTTTATGTTCCAGGGTGGTACCAGGAATACCTACGCGGTCAACCAGACCTACAGCCAGGACGCTTTCATCGGTCATATCAACGACCTGATACTTGATAGATGAGCTACCAGCATTTACAACCAGAACCTTCATTTAACTAATTACCTCCTTATTTTCCTAAAATATTAAAGGTATAATCCGTCCTACCTTCACTTAGGATCTTACTGCGGTCATGGCTACAACGTTAACGATGTCTTCTACACTGCAACCTCTAGAAAGATCATTAACCGGTTTCGCAATACCCTGCAGAATGGGTCCAATAGCTTCTGCTTTGCCCAATCTTTGAGCAATTTTGTAACCGATATTACCCGAGTTAATATCAGGGAATATTAATACATTACATTGCCCGGCGACATCACTGCCAGGAGCTTTGGAAGCACCCACCTTGGGTACCACAGCTGCATCAAACTGGAATTCTCCATCAATTTTTAATTCTGGATAATTTTCTTTGGCGATGGCAGTGGCCTGGGTAACTTTATCGACCATGGCATGGCTGGCACTACCTTTAGTGGAGAAAGATAACATTCCTATGCGGGGTTCTTCTATACCGCAAAGGTCAGTAGCGGTAGCAACAGAAGCCTTGGCAAAGGCTGCCATTTCTTCAGCGCTGGGGTCAATGGTTACGGCACAGTCAGCAAATACAAAAGTACCGTTAGCTCCGAACTCGCAGTTAGGTACAATAACGATAAATGCACCGGATACGGCCTTGATTCCCGGTGCGGTTTTAATAATCTGAAGTGCAGGTCTAAGTACATTTCCTGTGGTGTTTTCAGCACCGGCAACTTCTCCATCGGCTTTGTCCATTTTGACCATCATGGAAGCAAAAAATAGTGGATCCAACATGGTCTTTTTGGCCTTATCCAGGTCGACCCCTTTGGCTTTACGCATTTCATAAAATGCCTGGACAAAATCATCAAAAAAGGGGGCGTTGGCCGGGTTAATTATTTCTGCTCCGCTTATGTCAGCCCCAATTTTGCTGGCCAATCCTTTAATTTCACTTTCATCCCCTAGTAGGATGGGGGTGGCTACCTTCTGATCCACTATCCCTTTGATAGCTTGCAGGGTTCTTTCCTCAGTACCTTCGGGTAAAACTATAGTCTTACCCAATTTTGAAGCTTTTTCTCTAATTTCTGCTAACAGACTCATCCTTCTACCTCCCGTTTAGTTATGACAATTTTCGTATCCTCAGGCCTAGATTCCCTAATTAATTCTAGCATAAATAGATAATTTAGTGGTAAGATTTATGATACACTACCAAACAAAAACTAAGGAGCTTTTACCGTGGCTGTTCTGGGCATCGTAGCTGAATATAACCCTTTTCATAACGGACACCTGCATCTTATCGAAGAAGCAAAACTAATAGATAGTTCCGCTGCTGTACTCTGTGTGATGAGCGGCAACTTTCTGCAAAGGGGGGAACCAGCCATCTGCAACAAATGGGTTCGGGCTGAAATGGCTCTAAAATGTGGTGCAGACCTGGTTATCGAACTTCCTTTTT
>CAZUFR010000034.1:0-11090 GCA_964619655.1 uncultured Syntrophomonas sp.
TTATGTTAAAGTTTTTTAGAACCCTGGGTATGTTACTGACCGGGTTAGTTTTATTTGTGCTGTTCTTTATATTGGGAGCATCGCTGACCCAGACCATGCCTAAAGTTCTGCTGGTGGCTACCGGAGTTAATCAGTGGGAGTACCAGCCCCGGGAACAAAGTGTCCTGTACTATAGTGACGGGCAGGAAATGACACGGTTGGGATATAAAAGAAATTATAGCGAAAACTTTCCTGATTTTATGCAACAGGCAGTGGTGGCGGTGGAAGACCGCCGTTTTTATGAGCATAATGGCCTGGATACACGGGGAATTGGTAGAGCTATTTGGAACAACCTTCGTGCCGGCAGCAAGGTTGAGGGGGGCAGTACCATTACTCAACAGCTGGCCCGTACCCTGTTTTTAAACCAGGAAAAAACCTATACCCGAAAAGTGAAAGAAGTTTTAATTGCAGTAGCTATTGAAGAAAAATACGGTAAGGATGCTATCCTCAACATGTATTTAAATGAAATTTACATGGGGAGGGGGTGTTCAGGTATACCATGTGCGGCCCGCTCTTATTTTGGCAAAGACGTTTGGCAGCTTAACCAGGCAGAAATGACCATGCTGGCAGGTATAATACAGGCCCCCGAGGCCTACGCGCCGGAGCGCAATTTTGAAGGCTTGAAAGCCAGGCAGGATACAGTTATCAATGTTCTGGTAGCTCAAAGTATAATCGATGCCAGTGAAGCTCCGGCCATTAAGGAGCAGCCCTTATACATTAAATCATTTACTCCAGATAGCAGCAGGCATCCTTATCTGGCAGGTTATATAAGTGCTGGAGTGGAGAATATGCTGGGCTCCAAGAGCCTTTACCAGGCCGGGCTAAAGATTTATACTACCATTGACAGCCGCATGCAAAATACCTCCGAAAAAACGGTGCAAAACCATGCTAGCTCTTTAGCCAATCGGGGTATAAATGCTCGGGATATTGCTCTGGTTTCTATAGATCCTGCTACTGGTGGTATCAAAGCCATGGTGGGCGGAGTGGATTTCTCCAGAAACCAACTTAATATGGCGGTTTTACCCCGTCAACCGGGCTCAGCCATCAAGCCCTTATATTACGCTGCGGCTATAGATAAGGGAATTATTACTCCTGACTCCATTGTAAATAACAAACCGCGTGACTTTGGTAATTATATCCCGAAAAACATGGGCTGGGCACCGGAAAAGGTTGACATCAGGACGGCCCTCGTAAAATCATATAATGTGGCCTCGGTTGAGGTATTAAATCAGCTGGGGGTTAATGAGGGATATACTTACTTAAAAGGGTGGGGGATAACTACCCTGGTGGAAGAAGACAAAAACTTGGCCCTGGCTCTGGGGGGAATGAATAAAGGAATATCACCCCTGCAAATGGCGGCTGCCTTTGCTGCTTTTCCAGAACAGGGCAAGTATCGGGAATATTACTGTATTGACCGGATTGAAGATGCTAACGGCAGAGTTATCTATACCAACCGGAGCAATTCCTGGCAGGTTATCAGCCGCGATACAGCGCAACAGATGGATAGCATTCTAAAAGACGTAGTTAGAAAGGGAACGGGTACTGGTGCTACTATAGCTATAAGCAGTGGCGGTAAAACGGGGACTACTACTGATAGCCGTGACCTATGGTATGTTGGTTATACTCGGGAACTAGCGACGGCTATTTGGGCAGGTAATAGTGATGGAACGGTGGTTAAAGGTTATAGTACCTATGGGGGTAACGTTTCTGCTCCCATCTGGCGGGATTACATGAATAGCCTGTACTACAGCGGGGTGTTCTATGAAAAGCCAGCTCCAGTGGAAGAACCGGTAGAGGAGGAACCTTTCGAAAATGATGAAGATGAAGAAACCTCGCCAGAGGAGGAGTTACCAGGTGATGAAGTTGAAACCCTACCTGGTGATGATGAACCAGACAGTGAGGAAGGGGTATTACCACCCGGGCCGGGTGATGAACAAAATCCAGTAATACCAGGGACTACAGACATTCATAGTAGAGAGAAGAAGGATACCAGATTACCTGATTTGCCTCAGTAATTCAGGTAAAGACTGGTGGGGATGGGGGTTAAAAACATGAGGTATGAGGGTAATATATTCCGGCCCTTTAGTGAGGCCAAAAGTTATTTGCTGCAGTGTACTATTGGCTGTTCCCATAATCAGTGTACTTTCTGTGGGATGTATAAGGACAAAAGATACCGGATACGCAGCCTGGAAGAAATAAAAACTGATATTGCTATGGCCAAAGATTATTATAATGACCTGGAGAAGGTATTTCTATGTGATGGTGATGCTATTGCCATTGAGACTGATATTCTGTTGGAAATACTGGATGAGTTATACCGTACATTTCCATCTTTGCGTCATGTAGGCAGTTATGTAGGCCCCAGAAGCACTCTAAATAAATCCAGGTCAGAATTAACAGCATTGCGGGCGGCGGGCTTGACCAAGGCTTATCTGGGGGTGGAGACTGGAGATGACCGCCTGTTAAAGGAGGTTAAAAAGGGAGTATCCTACCAGGAAATGCTGCAGGCAGGACAAAACCTGGTTAATGCCGGTATAAACCTGTCATCCATGGTTTTACTGGGACTGGCAGGGCCGGGAGAGCGTTCGCGGGAACATGCCCTGGCTACGGCTAAGATAACCAATGAGATGAAACCTCAATACCTGGCAGCTTTAACCGTAGTTCCAGTTCCCAACACGGTTTTACACCGACAGGTGCGGGCCGGGGAATTTAAAATTTTGAATGCCTTTGAAACTCTGGAAGAAATGAAATGGATATTTGAAAATATTACTATTGATGGGCTCAAATTTGTAGGTTCCCATGCATCAAATTACCTGCCTATAAGTGGTACCCTGCAGAAAGATCGGCAACAAATGCTTAATATGGTGAACAAAGTTTTAGAAAGCCAGGATAAGAGATATTTAAGAAGCGAGAATATGAGGGGATTATAATTTATCCCACCAGTGAAATCCGTTAAAAAGGAAAACACCTATAATCGTGGCTACTAGTCCTATGCCTAAACATAGTCCCAGTACCAGCACAAAAATGGTTCCAGCATCCATTGTATCACCTCAAGAGTACTACTCTTATCTTATACATTATGTTACCATGGATTTTCTAGTGATGCTAATCTTTTTACATATTTATATGCAGTCTGTAATAACAATTATTAGTTTCCCGGTATGACCTTTAGTAGTTTTGTCAACTTATTATCTCTCCTTGCTTAATATAGAGCAAGGAGAGGTGAATAGTATGCAAATCATTAAGCCGGAGATAGGGGGTATTTACAATCACACCCTGTCGGATAAACCCTGGGCACCGCCAGGGGTTTCCCTTATAGCTGCCCGCCGTATGTGGAATACTACCCGGGGAGAAGGCACGGTAGTAGCAATTATTGATACCGGGGTGGACTATCATCATCCGGATCTGGCTCCTAATATAATAGACGGCAGGAGTTTTGTATCTTCGGAAAAGGATTATATGGATTACAACGGTCATGGAACCCATGTAGCGGGGACTATTGCAGCCAATGGCAAAATTCTGGGGGTAGCCCCTCTGGCCAGGATTTTGGTGGTAAAGGTTCTGAATAAGAAGGGGCAGGGAACTTACAGCGATATTACCCAGGGTATTTCCTGGGCCCGCCAGTGGGTGGGGAAGAATGGTGAACGGGTTAATGTTATTAATATGAGCCTGGGAGGCTCCCTCCCCAACAAGACTATGCACCGGGAACTGATAAGAGCTGTACAGGAGGGTATTACCGTAGTATGTGCGGCAGGTAATTTTGGAGATGGAAAGGCGGGTACCCCGGAGATTTCCTACCCGGCTTATTATCCGGAGTGTCTGGCGGTAGGGGCAGTAGAGCTTAACACCCGGGTAGCCAGCTTTAGCAATTCTAATGACCAGATTGATGTAGTGGCCCCTGGGGTAAAAACATATTCTACCTATTTGGAAAACAAGTATGTGGAGCTATCCGGAACCTCTATGGCCACACCACATATTGCCGGAGCATTAGCCCTGATATATTCCCGTTATTACCGGCGCTTTAAAAAACATCCTACCCCTGAATATATTAAGGATTACTTGCACTACCAGGCTATAGACCTGGGTCAGATAGGATTTGACCATCTATATGGTTATGGATTATTTAGTTTTAATATTGATGGGGGGAAATCTATCAGGCTCATAATGGGTAGTCGGAAATACCTGGTTAATGGAAAGAATTATTATCTGCAAAAAGAACCCTTCTGGCAAAATGATATAGCCTGTGCTTCTATAGAGGAAATCTCCGATTTATTAAGCTGTGATAGCAACCCCGTACCGGCTGATGATAGTTCCCCTAATAGTAACGGTGGGATGGATATTTGGAACTAAAGTACTTTATTACCATTAACGGTTAAAAATTAACGTTTTAAAAAAAGGAAAACCCATAAGGGTTGTAGAACCATTATACAGGTGGATTGTCGTCAGTATTGGATATTAGAAGGGGGATGAGTTTATGGCTGACAAACTACACATCTTTGCCGTCTCTGACTCTGTGGGTGAGACTGCTGAAAAAATCGCGGTTGCCTCTGTTTTACAATTTAAAATGGAACGGAGTATAACTCGTTTCTCTCGGGTAACTAAAAAAGAACAGGTATTAGAGATAATTGAACAAGCGGTCGAGAATGATGCCTTAATTATTTACACCATTGTAATTCCGGAGCTTTCAAACTTTTTGGATGAAAAAGCTCGGGAAAACAATGTAGCCGCAGTTAATGTAATGTCACCTCTCTTTAATGCTATAGAAGCCAAGACCGGGTTACAACCAGCATATATCACCGGACTGACCCATACTATGGATGATCAGTATTTTAACCGCATGAAAGCGATTGAATATACTATTGAACATGATAATGGTCAGAACCTGGAAACCATAGATGATGCGGATTTGATTATTTTGGGTCTTCCCCGCACATCGAAAACCCCACTGGCTATGCACCTGGCTAATTTGGGGATAAAAGTAGCAAATTATCCAATTGTAATAGATACCCAGATTCCCGACAAAATAATGGATTTGAAGGGTAAAATTCCTATGGTAGGCTTAACCTGTGATATGGATACCCTTATGGAACTGCGCAAGGAAAGGCTAAGAAGTTTTAAGATTCCTAAGAGCATGGAGAGCCTGGATGAAATGGTAGCTGAGGAACTGGACAACGCTTACCGTATTTATGCCCGGTTAAAATGTCTGGTAATAGATGTTACCCTGGCAGATATAGAGGAAATAGGTAATACCATCACCCACAAGTTTAATCTGCCCTTGCGGATAACTCATCATCGTTTTTAGTTTTTACAATATAAAATACCAAAACAGGGGATTAAACTCCCCTGTTTTTATTTGTTAATTACCCCCCCCATGGCCGGAGAACAAACCACCTTTTAAAAGTTACATCGGGTTTACTGTGGTAGGGGAATCTCTGTTCAAGCGAGAATACCAGAGCGAGGGAAACATCCTCACCCCTAACCCCTTACTCCTCACTATAAACAGTTAATCATTTTATAAATTCTGCGTTATTTTATTAAAAAATCTCTTATCTGCTTCTTCTATTTACTTAACAAGGAGGCCAGTAAATGCACTATATTTACATACTGGAGTGTAATGATGGCACTCTATATACCGGTTATACTACTGATATAAAAAGGCGGGTTAAGGAACATAATGAGGGAATGGCCAGTAAATATACGCGTAGCCGATTACCAGTTCATTGTGTCTATACCGAAGAATATCAGGATAAAAGCCAAGCCTTAAAACGGGAGCTGCAAATTAAAAAACTAACTCGTTCCAAGAAGCTAGATATTATTTCACTTTGTCCCTCCTTAACGCATAAAACCACGGGCAAGGGTAAAAATAAGCCTATAGATTAAGGCAAAGGAGTTTGTTAGCTTTATGGAACTTAGAAAAGGGGACATTGTCAACAAAAATAATTTCCTCGAAAAAGGCTTCTTCGCTAAAGAGGAATATGAAGGGTTATTGGTAAGTTCCGATACTACACAACAATGTTATAACCTGGGGATACAACTGGACGAAAACCGGATACTAGTTGTTGACCAGGTACAGGAAGGTAATGTTGAGGAGAAAGTTCGTAGTTGGTCGGGAAAAATTCAAGAAATACAAAGAGCGTATGGCTCTGGCAATGACCTGCAAAACTACATTAAGTAAGGAGTGGTGTTGATGGGCGATCTTACCCGTACGAAAGACGTAGAGAAATATGAGACTCCGATTATGAGTATGGATGAATTCAAAATAGGACTGCTGGAAAAGGATAGGGTACCCGGGTTACTCATTCGCAGCGATGAAAACGGTTATTATAATATTGGTATTCAGATTAATGATAACGAGGTGATAAAAGTAGATTCAGCCCTTGAAGATAATGCCATATCCAGGATAAGCTACTGGTCGGACAAAGTAGAACAAATCCAACAGCTATATAAGAATCAAGCCCCGGAAATGTAATCCGGGGCTTTTTTGAATTACGAAACAAGGATACTAAACGGTTATCGACTTGAGTTAGACATATTATGGAATTAATCCGCTAGCTCCTAAGCTCACCCTAACTTCCTCCTCTAAACTCCTCCCCGCCTGACTTTAATGTCAAATTTTGAAAAAACCTCTACCTGCATTCTCAAATGTGACTAATTTACATTTACTAGCCATGGGATCGAAGAATGCCATATATTGCTGTTTAATAATTTATTTAAGCAAAAAGCAGGATTAATAGATTCAACGGCGAATTTCATTACTTGATAAGTCAGCAATTTCTTTAATTATTTAACGATTTATTTCATTATAAGGCCAAAAAATAGGTAGAAAATTTTTGAAGATTATCATTTATGCTGGAATAGTAATATTTTATGGTAAACAAATGATTTAGTGGGAGAGGTAGGGAATTATGAGAAAATACTTACATATCATAGTTTTGGCATCAATATTGGTAATATTGCAGGCAGGAACAGCTCTAGCTACAGTTCATACTGTAACAGCAGGCGATACTTTATGGGATATTGCCAATAAATATGGGGTGAGTGTAAATAGCCTGAAACAAAATAACGGTTTATCATCAGACTTTCTACAAATAGGTATGAAACTAACCATAAACTCTGCAACCGCATCCAGATCCCAGGCTCCATCGCGGGTAGCTAATAACAATATTTATACTGTACGTAGTGGGGACAACTTGTGGACTATTGCAGGTAATTTTAATATGACCGTAAACCAACTAATGAGCTTAAACAACCTATCATCAGATCGGCTAGATGTAGGAGATAAGATTTATGTAAAAGGCGTAGCCCGTACTACAACTACAGCAACCCCATCAAGGGCTGTTTATCCTAAAGCTCCAAACCCAACTCCAGTAGCAGAGCAACAGCCTGCCAGTACTGAAACAGACGGAACCGAGACTAATACTGATTTAGGAGCCGGTATATGTGAATATGGGGCAAAATTTTTAGGTACCACCTATCGCTATGGAGGTGCTAGCCCCTCTGGTTTTGATTGTTCCGGTTTTGTCGGTTATGTTTTTAAACAAAACGGCTATCCTCTGCCACGTACTGCAGCAGCTATATATGGAGTAGGAGTTCCGGTAGACAAGTCTAATTTACGGCCGGGCGACCTGGTGTTTTTTAAAGGACCAGGGGCCTCTTGTATCAACCATGTAGGCATATATGTAGCAAATAATCAATTTATTCACTCCAGTTCTGGAAAAGTCTATGGCGTCACCTATTCTTCCCTTGATGGTCCTTACTATTGCCAATATTATGCCGGGGCCAAACGGATTTTGCCGGAGTAAAGGGCATAAAATAACCGCTTAAGCAATAGGAGTTAAGTGGGAGATGATATTTTGCAATGATAAGGAAACTTAAGAGTTCCATTAAGTTGTATCTGTTGCTTGCGATGGCGGTCTTCGTGTTCGCAAGCTTTTTTGTAATTTCACTTCTTAACCACGGTTATGCTCGCTCTATTGATAAGCAGATAACACCTTTAAAGCAGATTAATATCAGTGATAGCACTAACCAATCATTAACCAGTACCGATATGGTTGTGGGGCAGGCGATACCAGTATCCCAATCGGAGAATTTACCTGAGAAGTCACCGGCTTTTGAAGATTGGAGACCCGGGAACTACCAGCCGCTTTGGCTGGCAAATGATAATAATTGTCGTCAAATGATAGATAAGGCTATCTACCAGGGCCTGATCCGGGGCTACGACCGAAACGGAAAACACTATCTTAAACTGAGCCAATACATGACCCGGGCTGAATATGCCGTTTTGCTGGCTCGGGTTTTGAACCTTGAGCCGGATAAAACTAAAAAAGGGGAATGGTATCTTCCCTATACCTCGGCTTTGACAGAGGCAGGGATTGTTAGTGAAGATAATTGGAGCAGTACGGAATGGAATCAATATATTAAACGAATGGAAATGGCCCAATGGACGGGCAAATCTTTACTGATAAATAAATACCAGTCCGGGACCCGGGAAATTGAAGGGATTAATAGCCCGGAAATTAGAACTGCGATTTTGTCAGGGCTAATCAATGGGGATGATAAGGGAAACTATAACTGGCAAAATAGTGCCGAACGGGTACATGGAATTATAGTACTGATGAAACTGCAGCAGGTGTTAAAGTTGCCTCCGCCAGTGTCTACTGGTGATGATTTAACTTATGGTGAGTCTGCCTTACGCACTATTACTGTTAGTGCAATTGGTGATTGTACCCTGGGGACTGATCCCCGATTCCCCTATGTAGGCAGATTCGATACTACCCTAAAAGCGGTAGGTAACGATTATGGCTACTTCTTTAACAATGTTAAAACAGTTCTGGAAAACGACGATTTAACTATAGCTAACCTGGAAACCACATTAACTACCGCCAGCAAGCAAGCCAACAAGGGGGACCCGGACGAAGCTTATTTTTTCAAGGGCGACCCCTCTTATACGGAAATACTAAAACAGGGCAGTATAGAAGCAGTTAATTTGGCAAACAACCATTCCTATGATTATATGGCCCAGGGCTATCAGGATACTGTAAGTAATCTTAACCAGGCGGGGATATTGTCTTTTGGCTATGATAATAAAGCAGTGGCCAGTGCAAATGGGATAAAAATCGGTATGTTAGGTTATAACCTGGTGGGTCGTCTGAATATTAATAGCCTGCAGAATCAGATTGCCAGTGATATCGAGCAGATGAAAGAGGATTGTCAGCTAGTAATCGTAAGTTTTCACTGGGGAATTGAAGGCTCCAAAGTGGTAACCAAACAACAATCAGCTCTGGGGCACTTTGTTATTGATAGTGGTGCTGACCTGGTTCTGGGGCATCATCCCCATGTAATTCAAAAAGTAGAGAACTATAATGACAAATATATAGTTTATAGTCTGGGTAACTTCTGTTTCGGAGGCAATCATAACCCGAGCGATAAAGATACCTTTATATTCCAGCAGAGTTTTGTATTCAACCAGGACGATATCTGCGTAAATGCGTCCCAAATAAAGATTATTCCTTGTTCAGTATCTTCAATGAGCAATCGCAATAACTTCTGTCCTACTCCAGTTGAAGGCGAAACCGCCCAGCGCATATTGCAGCGGGTAGGATTACCAGCGAATTAGTTGCAAGGCTGGGGCTGATCCGTTTTACTTTTGTTCAGCCACTAGCTTGAATTTATTGTGACTATGAGGTACAATATTTCTTGCGTGTCGGGATGTGGCTCAGTTTGGTAGAGCGCCTGGTTCGGGACCAGGAGGCCGCAGGTTCAAATCCTGTCATCCCGACCATGTTTATATGTTTGGTAATAAGTCCGGGGACAGTCCCCGGACTTATTGTAATTCGGAGGTAAATATTTCGGTGGTTCTCTCCAGAATATCGTTCATGTAGGCCAGGAAGACACCATAGTTGACAATCGGTATATTTTTCTCCTGAGCTTTACGTAGACGGGAGAGCATCTGTTTGCGGTTGAGCATACAGGCTCCGCAGTGGACTATTAAATTGTAGCTTTCCAAATCCTCGGGATAGGTGCTGCCACTATACCAGTTAATATCTAATTGCCCCCCAGCTTGTTTTTCCAGCAGGCGGGGTATTTTTACGCTACCGATATCATCCTCTTGGCGGTGATGGGTGCAGGCCTCGGCAATTAATACTTTATCTCCAGGTTTCAGGTTTTCTACTGCTTTTATGCCCTCTATCATGCTTTTTAGGTCAGCTTTGTAGCGGGCAAATAATATGGAAAATGAAGTCAGGGGAATGGAGGTATCCAACAGAGCAGATACTTCCTTAAATGCCTGGGAATCAGTAATAACTAAACGGGGAGGCTGTTTCAAGAACGCCAGGGCTGCAGGTAATTCAGTCTCTCTTACCACCAGGGCTTGAGCATTATGATCCAGAATATCCCTAATAGTTTGCACCTGAGGTAATATCAGGCGACCTTTTGGGGCAGCGCTGTCAATCGGGGTAACCAATATACATAAATCCCCCGGGGATAACAGGTCTCCGACAATGCTTTCTTTGGCATAATCTGTAGGTGTATATTGGGCAATAAGCTCCTTTAGCTCTGCTATTCCTTCTCCCGAAAGTGTGCTCACCGGGTGCAAGTTTAGACCCAGCTCTTTAGCCAGCTCGTTTATTTCACCTTCAAACAAATCTATTTTATTTAAAATGCCAAGTACGGGAACACCCTGCTGGTCGAAGGATTTTAGCAAATCTTTTTCGAAATTGCTTATACCCAGAGTAGGGTCAATAATTAATATTGCTAAATCGGATTTTTCCAGGACTTCCCGGGTTTTCTTGACCCTAAGCTGCCCCAGAATTCCTTCATCATCTATTCCAGCCGTGTCAATGAGTACGCATGGACCCAGGGGAAGGATTTCCATGGATTTATAAACCGGGTCGGTAGTAGTCCCGGCCTGTTCTGATACCACGGCTACGTCCTGCCCGGTGATAGCATTTATCAGGCTGGATTTACCGGCATTGCGCCGCCCAAATATGGCAATATGGGGCCGGTTCGCCCGGGGAGTCTCATTAAAGCTCATAGCCATACCTCCAATCGTA
>CAZUFR010000035.1:0-10738 GCA_964619655.1 uncultured Syntrophomonas sp.
CTGGTTAATGTGGATATGAATCAGATTACCTTGATTGCCTTCATTATTGTGCTGGGAATCCTGGTTGATGATGCTATTGTAGTTAATGAAAATATCAGCCGTTACCGTGCTCAACACAAGAGCCTGTTAACCTCTGTTAAACTGGGAACCCGCGAGGTAGCAACCTCGGTAATTGTTTCCACTCTCATAATAATCTTTGCCTTTTCACCCTTGGCTTTCCTCTCTGGTAGCGCTGGGGACTTTAGCCGTCCGCTGCCGGCAGTGATAATTGCTACGATTATCTTCTCAACCCTGGCCGCTCTACTTTTTACTCCGGTCTATCGCTACTGGTTGGGGGAACGCCTGCGGATTCCGGAAGTATCCCTGCGCGAGGGCTGGTTGGATCAACCTTTAAGTCGCTTACAAGCTTATTATGCTAATAACATCCTACCGGTAATATTACATAAACCCCGCCGTTATGCTGCTATTTGTCTGCTGCTAAGCTTTTTGGCTTATGCCTTTATTCCCGTGGTGCCCAAGGAATTTTTTCCTGATACGGAACGGGAAGAAATTTTTGTAGAAATTGAACTACCGCCATCAAATTCTGTAATAGCAACTCGGGAAAAAGTTGGCGAGATTGAAGACTATATCCGTCGGCAACCCGGGATTAGAGAAGTAAATGCGTTTTATGCTGCTGCTATGCCCCGGATATTTGGTATGAGCAGTGCTACGGCGGTGGGGCAAAATAGTGTCAATATGCTAGTATTTGTTAACAGCAACGAAGTTAAGGCCCGTCAATTAAAAGACCGCTTAAACCAGGAACTTAACCAGGCTTTCCCCATGGCTCGTTTTACCTTTTCCGTAGTTGAATCAGGGCCACCGGTAGGCGCTCCACTGGCCTTGCGGCTTACCGGCAATTCCTTGGATGAATTGCAAGCTTTAAGTGATGAAATGCGGCAGGTGCTTCTAGCCCAACCTGGGGTTCTTAACGTAAATGATGATTTAGGAGCGCCATCCCCTGCACTGGTATTTGTTCCCGATGAACAGTCCCTGCGCCTGCATAATGTTAACCAACAGCAGTTGGGGGAAGCTCTGCGTCTGTACAGTGAGGGAATTAAAATTGGTGAATTTGATAGCGGAAACAAATTATTGGATTTGCGCTTAAAGTACAAAAATGAAATAGCCGGGGTAAGTCAGGATTTGTCACGGCTGGTTGTATTTAACGAAGGAGGGAAACCAGTAGCACTGGACTGTGTAGCCCAACCCCAGACTAAAATGGAGTTAACTCATATTACTCATCATAATTGCCAGCGCAGCAATACTATTCGGGCTTATCTGGATGCTCATACTCCGGTAGAAAAAGTCCTGGCCGGGGCTACTCCTGCCCTGGAAGAACTGGTTAACAAATACCCCGGGGTGCAATTGGAATACAGCGGGGAAACTGCGGCTCGGGCAGAAGTTTTTGTAGAAATGGGCAAGATATTTCTGGTGGTTCTTTTCCTGCTGCTTCTGGTTATAATAATACAGTTTAATTCTTTGCCCCTGGCGCTGATTATTTTGGCTACGGTCTTGTTAAGCAGCTCCGGTGCGCTCTACAGCTTATTTATCACTCGTACCCCCCTGGGATTTATGGCTCTAATGGGGATAGTAAGCCTGGCCGGGGTGGTGGTAAGAAATGGAGTTATTCTGATAGAATTTATGGAGCAAAAGTTGCGTGCAGGAATGGATTTGGATGAAGCTGTACAGCAGGTAGGGGCTCAGCGGTTACGGCCAATTCTGCTCACGGTGGGAACTTCATTTTTTGGCTTGATGCCGCTGGCTCTCGGGAAAAACCTCCTGTTCAAACCATTGGCCATCTGTATCGCCGGGGGATTGTTATATTCAACCTTGCTTACCCTGGTTTTAATTCCCTGTGTATATTACCTGTATCGAAGAAAAGTAAAACTTGAAGTTAATGTCTGCTCTGAGCAATGATTAATTCAGGTTGGGCTTTATAGATTACTTCCATATTAATATTTGGTTGGAATCCATTAGAATACAAAAATCAGCCTCCTCCCTGTTATTATAATTATCTACTTTTTGTAACCGGTGTGGTGCTTTTCATGTCTTCCCTGTTCAACAATCCGGTCGCCATCAAGAACAATAAACCTGATGATAAAAGGACTCTTTTTTCACGGCTATTAGTTCAACATGCCATTGAAAATCTCAAGTCAATCCAAATATGTATTAATTTAAATTTGTTAGGGTTCACATTCTTTCTATTTAGATTTTGTCGGCTGTTATAAATAGGGTGGTCATGATCAGCAAAGTACAATATTTCATGGTTTGGCAGGTATTTTGCCTGGTACTCATTCACATCTGCCATGATTTTTTCCGGCTCCGTACTGGTAATATAACCAATCATCAATCCCGATTCGGCACGTTTCCCGTATCCGTGCTCCAGGGAGTCAAATCTTTTAATACCCTCTGTAACATATTTTTCATTTAACTGTGGCGAAGAATTGCCCAGTCTTTTACATTCAACATGAAAAGA
Source organism: uncultured Syntrophomonas sp. (assembly GCA_964619655.1). Classification (GTDB taxonomy): domain Bacteria; phylum Bacillota; class Syntrophomonadia; order Syntrophomonadales; family Syntrophomonadaceae; genus UBA4844. The sequence goes on from CAZUFR010000035.1 coordinate 2,513, forward strand.
TATCTCATAAAACTCGGGTTCAGCCCATATATTAATACACTTGCAGGTAAAATCAGGCCTTTTTATTCTCCTTCCCCCTCGCAATTCCTCTTCAATCACCGGGGTAATCGGCCCTTCCCAAATTGGTGTCGGTATTTCTTTTTTCTCGGTTCTTGCTATTTCGCAACAAATTTCTCTCAGTTGGAGGTTAAGAACTTCTGAAATAGCGGGTTCATCATTTTGTATATTGTTTTTTGTTGTTAGTTTAAGAAGAGCCTTGCTGAAAATGTCTACATATAAAGCCTCATGTCTTTCCCATAAATTCTTGGTAAGGGGTCGTCGTGCCATTATTTTGCCCTCCCTTCAAATTCAAGAGAAGGCAGCATGGCTTTACATATAGTAATGTCGGCGTCCTCCCGGGCCAAACTTCGTGTCCAAAAGCGCTTCTCGTTTCTTTTTATAATAATAATGCCATCACTGGATACAACATGAACCAGACCATCAAGTAATATTTTTGAAGCACTCATTGGTTGAGGTAATTCCTGACCGATCTGTTCCAAGATACATCCCCAGGCCCCGTTTTTCGGATTTATATCCCAGGGATCATCCCTGTCTGCCGGGAAAAACTCAAGGGCCAGAATATTATTATGAGTACTCAAATGCAATTGAACTCGCATCTCTTCATCGTTGTCAAGATAAGCATTCCATCGGCGGCAAAATATATTTATATATGCGCTGATACCGGAATAATCATTGTTATTTATGGCAGGGGTTGCTGCAGTACTCTTAAAGGGTTTATAGTAATACGGCAAGGTAACCTCACAGCAATCCTTGATCAAGTCGATCTGCTCATCAGTAAAGCCGTACAACTCATGAATCGCTTCATCTAATTCACGTTCCCATTTCAGCTGCTGAGCTTCAATCTCTGCCTGCGAAAGACCTTGGGGATGCATAACATCCTGCTGTGGCGGATGGTAATTTCTGAGTTTGTCCACAACAGATAATACCTTTTCATTAGCGGGGTTTTCCCGATCTACTACTATTGGCAATTGCAGTCTTTCGTTTATCAAAACTTTATCATGCCACAATCCCCAATTGGACGATGTGAGGAATAAATAGTAACGAGCGAATGAAGACCAAAGTATACCTGTAATCAGTTTATACAACCATTCATTGTCATCTTTCAGTTTTATTGCATGAATGCTATGGTTAAATGCATAAGATTCATCTTCCAGGCGCGCGATAATACGGCCGTGGCTGTTTTGACTCTGCTGCGGTCCTTCTTTAAGCAGAATACGCCTTCCTATATAGCACTTCCGTTTCCCACGATGCTCAACCTTTTCCGGCACGTTCTCGAATACCAAAGATTCCGTGGACCCATACCTGGAAAAACTCTCATTATCAAGCTTCTTAAATTCCGCCAGCCAGTATGCCTCTTTTGACTGGTTACCCTTCTTAAAGCCCACATGGCTAAAAGCTACGTATTGGCTGAGGGGTTTAGCTTTGGGGAAATGGGTTAATTGCCGGATGAACTGAACATCCTTGTAACTCCCATGATCGTATATCTTCCAGGTGCGGTAATCGGATAAGTCATCTTCCCTGATAATGCTCAAATCATTTTTTGATAACATAATATACTGGTTATTGCGAATAGCTAGGGTTTGTTTGGCGGACCAATATAATACCGGTTTACGGTCTTCGTTTTTAGGGGAAAAAATCATGGCCAGGAACGGAGAATCACTCCCCTTAAAAAAGAAAGTTCTTACATGAGTGAAATTGTATACTTCTTGCAGGGCAACACACTGCAACCATTGTTGGCGAAAGCGGCTGGAGGTCCCGCTGTGTTTGAATAAAGCTCCCGATGATACCAATAACGCAGCCGTTCCATGATCCTTTAAGAAGAATAAAGACCGCCAAAGAAAAGCCTGGGAGGGCTCTTTATCACCAATAACCTTATTCTGCGAACTGCACCATTCCAGCATTTCGCGTTCGCGCATTTTTGCCTCTCTGTCGGCCTTCTTTCCCAACGCACCCCATGGAGGATTGCCGATAACAATATCTGCGCATTTTTCACCGAAATTTCTTTTCCAGATCTCATTGGAATTTATAAGTTCCTGGTTAAAGCTACTGGTTGCTAAAATACAATGATAATGATTGTCGGAAGTAATTTCTGATGCCAGCAGATTGGGTAGTCTATTTCCCAACTTAATTTGATAATCAATGGCACTGGGTTCCAGGTAATGCAGCATGGAAAGATACAAGCTAAACGCAGTAATCCTGGCAGCCTCTTCGTTTACTTCTATTCCGGCAATCTGGTTTTTTATTATGTTCTTAATCTCAGTAAATGTTAATGGTTGCTTTTTCTCATAGCTTTGATAACGAACCATACGGCGAAAGGCTTCAACCAAAAATATTCCAGACCCGCAAGCCGGGTCTAAAACTCTGGGCTTTTGAGCTATTATTTCATGTGTCAACACCCGGGAAAGCAACAATTCCACGAGAACCGGAGGAGTATAATAAGCTCCATCTTGCCTGGCTTTGCTCCGGTTTTCTTTGGTTTCGGCTAACGAATGATAAAACTCTTCATATATCGAACTGATTAATTCCAGTGGTATTATGTCAAAACGATAGGAGTAGAAAAAAAGCCGCTTCTGTTTCCCCGCATCCCCAAATAACAAATCCTGAATTTTTCGCAAATGCCCGGGTTGAACCACCTGTTCCTCTGTTTCAACATCCGGGAACATATCCCCGTTGAAATCTCGCGCTAGTGCCCGGAACAAGGCATAAGTAAAATCCTTGTCCTCCAGCACCCGGGTATAATACGTCTGCTTATTACTAATGTCAAGGCCGATGCGGTTAACCGGTTTTTCCAATATATCTATCCAAGCATCGTTCTGGCTGGCTATATCCCAAAAATAGCGGCCGGTTATGATGCCGCGATCCTCCAGATAACGTATAAAAATCGAACGACCAATCAACGCGTGAGCAAAGCTTAATTTTTCGCCGTAGAGTCCGGTATCTGCCAATTCGCGGCGCACTGTTTTAAGGTCTCTGATTAAGGCTTTATCGGCACGATCCTTCATCATACCAAATCTATGATCGCCGAAGATTTTACCCGACTCGATATTTTCCCGGTGATATTTCTGAAATGATTCCGATGCTTCAATCCAATCGTTCCAGCTATCCAAAGCTTTTAGACTATTCCAGTCTTCAGGTTTATCGGGATCAATAGGTCGTTGTGCTAGGTCGTATACCGAAACTTCACCCGGTGAAGCCATGAACAACAATCGAGGTCGGGCCAGACACCAGACATTATTAAAAGCATATATTTTATCTTCTGGCTCAGAGTTGCATTTTATAAATACGGCAACCGGGTTATTGCCGACAAAAAAAATCTTTTCCCCGCCTGCTCTTTTGGCTGCAGCAAGCCATTCGCCCTTTTCTAACCAATCAGTTATATCAGGGCAGTTTAGAGGATTGTCCGTTGTTGTCAAAAGAGTGCCATTATTTAGATCAAGTTTCTCATAGAGGTAATCCAAGTCCCACATTTGCCTGTCCCTCCAGGTCTAATTCGTAAAACCTTGGGTCACATAGTATATTCCAATACATACTTGCCTTATTGCATACTTGGGAACATCTGAAAAATATCATAGTTGAGAAGAATTAAAACAGTTAAACAAAGCCTATAACCATGATAAAGTACTGGAATCTGTGAGAATCAAAAGAAATTCATAATTACAGGTTCTCTCTGTTAAATTTGCAGGATAGAACAAACGTTCCGACTACATTATAATCTATTTAGATTGTTTTCACCAGATTATTCTTTCTATATTAGTATATCCCAGGAGACTAAAGTTGGGCATATTATTCTTTCTTTCTAGAATTGGTTGGTATCTCCTGCCAGTCTTTCAAATCTATAATTTTTAACTTCATCCCTCCTGAAATGTCTTTTGGATCTGCAGCAGGTAAGCAAGGCACCTTACCTTCCCTGGGGACAAGGGGAACGTTTCGTCTGTCTTATTTTACTGCTATTATATGATAGATTCTGGTTGAACTGAATTATGGCATATATTGGCATTTAATTAACCTGTTTCATTGTAACAAAAGCCAGTTGGCAAGACAAACGAAACGTTCAAACGTTCTCTGGTTATAAAACGCAGAGACATTAAAATATTTCAGAAAAAAGGAGTATCTTTTATCATGTCGAATAAAGCAGTATTATAATATTTAGTAGAGTCATGGGGCGAAACTTACAGGTGAAAGTCACAGTTGGTTATATAAGTTAAAAGAGCCATGAAGGTTCAAATTCCAAAGACTGTGATTATTCTTGCAACAACAACGTTATAATTGGAGTTTATCACGAAGATATAAGATGCGAGAAGGGCACCTTTTATCTTCGTGTTTTTATTTTGCAGGGATTTTTTTGACCGGCACGGGATTTGCCCAATAAAATGGCAAAGACAGGGACGAAAGAAATATTTATTAGGAGGTAAGAAATTGATGAAGAAAAAAATGCTGGCCTTGATAATGGTTTTGTTGTTCAGTGTGATGGTTTTTACAGGTTGTGCCCAGGAGGGGAATAATCCAGAGGAAACTGCTAAAACGGGTGCGGAAGCAGGAACCCTGGACTTCGTAGCCAACGGTGAGGATTTTGTCAGACAGGGATTTACCTCCAAGGATGGTTGGGCGATTAGCTTTGACCATGTTTATATTACCCTGGCTGATGTAACCGCCTACCAGACCGATCCTCCATATCACCCGGAAAGCGGTAAAGAGATTGAATCCGATAAATCGGTCACCCTGAAAGGGGTTCATACCGTAGACCTGGCCGAAGGGGATGAAAATGCTAAGCCGATTTTAGTGGGTAAAGTAGAGGCTCTGACAGGTCATTATAACGCCATTTCCTGGAAACTGGCCAACGCTACCGAGGGCGTTACCCAGGGAAACAATCTGGTTATTATAGGCAAGGCCGAAAAAGACGGTAAGCTGATTGATTTTAATATAAAGGTAGACAAGCAATATCAGTATTTGGCCGGGGAATACGTAGGTGATGAACGTAAAGGTATCGTTGAAGCCGATAAGGAAGCAGATTTAGAAATGACTTTCCATTTCGATCATATCTTTGGAGATGTGGATACCCCGGCTGATGATGGTCTTAACGTAGGCGCACTTGGCTTTGATCCTCTAGCCCGTCTGGCCAAGGAGGGCAAGGTTGAATTGGACATGGCTGGTTTGCAAAAGGGTCTGACTGCGGATGAATACAGTAAATGGCTGGAAATTCTACCAACTCTGGGCCATGTGGGTGAGGGGCATGCTCATGCAGAGGAATTGTAATAATAAACTAATAACAGGTAGTAGTATAAATATTGCCAGGACAGCACTTTTGCTGGTGCTGTCCCTGGTTCTGGTACTGGCAACGGCTACCCCGGCACTGGCTCACGGGACCAAGTTTGAATATCAGGCTCGGGTCAGCTATGAAATTCTGGCTACTTATGATGACGGGACTCCTATGTCAAAAGCACAGGTGACCGTTTATGCACCTAATGAGCCTTCCAAACTATGGACAACTGGAACTTGTGATGAAAATGGTCGTTATGTTTTGACACCGGATACATCAATTACCGGGGAATGGACAGTACAGATCAGGAAAGCCGGGCATGGTGGAATGTTAAACATTCCGGTAGGTGAAAATAACCAGGCTACAACAGGTAGTACCGGCTATACCCCGGTACAGCTTGCCATAATGATTATTGCGGTATTATGGGGGCTGCTCGGTACAGGGCTATATTTTAAAAGGGAGAAAAAGTAATGCATATTCCCGATGGAATGTTACCAGCTAGTGTATGTATAGCTGGTTATGCGCTTACCGCAGTCGGTACTGCCTTGGCGTTAAAAAGGATAAACAAATTGGAGAACCCCAGGCAGGAAATTCCCAAAGTGTCATTGCTTACGGCGGCATTTTTTGTAGCTTCGTGGATTCATATACCGATGCCGCCGGCCAGTGTACACCTCCTGCTTAACGGATTGCTGGGGGCTCTTATGGGCTATTTTGCTTTCCCTGCTGTTCTGGTGGCTTTGTTCCTGCAGGCGGTCATGTTTGGTCATGGCGGTTTGACCACCCTGGGAGCAAACCAGATAATTATGGGCGTACCTGCAGTTTTTGCCGCGATTCTGTTTAGAAACTGTTACCCCCTGGCTGTTAAGAAAAAAGGGGGATTTACTATACTGGGATTCACCACCGGTATTATTGGCATAGGATTTAGTTTAGTATTCTTTCTCCTGGTGTTGCTTAACTTTATTCCGGCTAATGTCGACCCGGTTGCAGAAAAAACAGCTATTTATGCTACCGTGATAGCTCACCTGCCCCTGGTAGTGATTGAAGGAGTCTTCAGTGCATTGGTTATCGGTTATTTGTATAAGATTAAGCCGGAGTTATTGGAATTGGGAAAATAATCAGAGAGTAGGTCTATGAAATGTTGGAAAATGTAGCTGTACAGGATACGTTAATATCTCGCTGGGGAACAAAATCGAAATTTATCAGTTTTGTCCTGCTTATTTTTTCTTTTGCCTGTGTAAAAAGTCTGACTTTACTGCCGATTATTTTGCTGATCACAGTCATATTGCTTTATTTATCGCGGGTACCGGTTCGCTTTGTACTTCAGCGCTTGAAGATGCCGGCTTTGTTTATTGTCATTATGGCACTCATTCTATTGTTTTTTACCCGGGGTCAGGCTATTGCTCAACTGGGTCCCTTGATGGTAACCTGGGAAGGTGTAGTAAGTGCTCTGCTTATAATAGGCCGGTTTGTATCTATTCTGACTTTAATAATAATATTGTTTTCTACCAGTACTTTTCTGGAGGTTCTGGCAGTAATGCAGTCTCTAGGCATTCCGGATATATTGCTGGATATGTTGATGTTTACCCATCGTTACCTGTATGAATTGGCCGGCATGTTCCAACAGATGAATACCGCCATGGTGTTGCGAGGATTTGAGGGACATAGAATTAAGGCGGTTTGTGTTTGCAGTTATTTGGTCGGAACTATTTTTATCCGCAGCTACGAGCAGTCTCAGAGAATATACCAGGCTATGGTTATGCGCGGTTATGGGCAGCTTCCTGTAAAAAGACCTTTCCGGGAAACCGAACGTGAAGATTATGTGCTTTCTGCCCTGTGTGTAGTCGTAGCGCTAGCTCTGGGATCGACCCAGTTCTATTTGCTATTTCCGGGGGTATAAAATGACAGCACAGCATTCGCTTATCAACATAAAGGAACTTTGCTTCTGGTACGAAGAATCCCGGATTATTCTGGACAATATAAATCTCACTATCGGTGAGGGTGAACGGGTAGGCATTCTGGGACCCAATGGCGCCGGAAAAACCACCCTGTTTTTGTTAATGGCCGGTATTGAAAAGCCCCGCCGGGGGCATATATACTTGGATGGGCAGGAAGTGGTGCCAGGCCGGTTCAATCCTCAGATTGGCATGGTATTCCAGGACAGCAATGATCAAATAATATATCCCACCGTGGGTGAGGATATTGCTTTCGGACCGCGCAACCTGGGATTAAGTGAAACTGAGGTAGAAAATCGGGTTAATCAGGCTCTTGCTGAACTACAGATTACCCATCTGAAAGAACAAGCTCCGCATCATCTTTCCGGTGGGGAAAAACGCCTGGTAACAATTGCCGGCAGTATTGTGGCCATGCGCAGCCGAATTGGCTTTTATGACGAACCAACTTCCAACCTGGATATCAAATATCGTCGGCTCTTGATTAATTTTATTAGAAAGGCTCAGCAGCAAACATTAATGATTGCCAGTCACGACCTGGAATTCGTCCTGGAAGTCTGTAACCGTGTGCTTATTATTGATGGCGGTCAATTAATGGCCGATGGCCGACCAGAAGAAATACTTTCCCAGCACCAACTGCTGGAACAACATTCCCTGGAAGTACCGCATTCTTTGGTATATAAATAACGCTATTATATTATCTGTCTATATGTCCTTTATATCGTTTTATTCCCGGAGTTCCTTTCCACTGTGACTCATTAATTAGTCCCAAATAATTGCTGCTTGCACTTCTTAATTCAAGCTTGGTTTCACTGCAAAAAGTAATAAATATGCATTTGGCCGTATAACTAGACGTAGATTAACGCAGAACAACGCAGATTTATTATGCTTAATACTATTCGCAAGTTGTAGCAGTCAACCAGCCGGCAATTACAGCGGTAATGGGGACTGATATGATTA
>CAZUFR010000036.1:0-10245 GCA_964619655.1 uncultured Syntrophomonas sp.
AGTTCTAAAGCTCCCTCGGCACAGGGACTGACACAAACACCACAACCATTACATAGTTCTTCATTTATTTTAACTATAGTCCTCGTAACCATTGCCATCCTCCGTTCAGCCTAACAACATTCATTCTTAGTGGTGTGTACCTTCAACTACTTTTACATCTTTTAGTTCCAGGTTTTTCTTTATCTCTTCAATATGAGGGCAGGCTGGATAAGTACCCTCTAACAGCATACAGGACGAAAGGTGAACTACATCCAGGCCATATTTCTTCAGGTTATCAACCAGGCGTGATATCCTTCTACCCGGACAACCCCCACAGGTAAAGAACCCAACGATTTCAGCATCACGGCCATAGTCTTTGAAATGTATTTTGCGCTTATTGAAAGCTTTAAAACATGCTACTCCGGGGCAAACTTCAGAAACAGTCTCGCACCTGACCACTGCTATGCGGAGTCCGCTTTTATCCGAGTTTTTACCTATAATACCCAGGTACTTATCCCGGCTATTTTGTACATCTATTACTTCTACCTTATTCCTGCCAGTGCTATTAACCTCATGCTCAACTGCCTTTTTGGCCATATCTCTAACAAATTTTGGAACCTTAGCTAGTTCCTCCAGTGCCTCCTCGGTCCAGTGCATACCTTTTTCCTCCCCTTGCTACTACGATTTGCCCGGGCGAACACATAGGTTTGCCCCCAATCTCTCCAGTCCCACCATTTTATTATTAAGACTTAATCATAGTAAGAAGCATCTTAAACTGCTTTAAGGCATTCAATGCATGAGGTTCACCGGCAGGCATAATTATCATTTCCCCCGCCTGCAGAATATATGGCTGTCCGGAAATAATGATTTCCGCCTCTCCATCAATAATCGATACCAGAGCATCAAAAGGTGCCGTATGTTCACTTAAGCCCTGACCTTGATCAAAAGCAAACAATGTTACAGTTCCGCTGGGGCGAGCTATCAAAGTTCTACTGACTACAGCATCTTTCTGATAATCAATTAATTCTGTCGCCTTTAGCTTTGTTGCAGTAACGGAGCTTAAAACCTTAACTTCCTTACTCATTGATACTCCTCCTTTCGTATTTACCCAATTATTATCTACCAGGCAGGGGAAGCTATGCTCGGTAAAATACTACCTTATTCTTCCCTTAACATGTCTTCTAAACTTTCTTTACGTAGTTCATTTAGCATAGCCTGCTGAGCTCGGGCCATGTTTCTGGAAACTGGACATCCTGGTTGATTGGGGCAGTTATACCCAGGGGCCAGGCAGACGTTTAGTGCGATATTACCTTCTACTGCTTCAATAATATCGACCAGGGTTATTTCCCCGGCAGGACGAGCCAATGCTATCCCCCCATGAACACCGCGCTGGGTACTAATAAGACCAGCTAATACAAGTAGTTTCAGGGTTTTCTTTAAAAAATCCTCCGGAATATCCTGCTGCTCAGAAATAAAACGAGTAGATAAGAACTCACCCCGGGGTGCCCGGGCCAGTTCCAGCATAGTGCGTATAGCATATTCAGTCTGCCTGGTAATCTGCATGTTCATTCCCCATTGTGGACTAAATTTGTCCTTTTTGTTTACTATAGGTTTTGTATTTTTGATTGTCAAGTAAAACTCAATAATAAGTCGCTAAACTTTTCGCTATTTTCTTGTTAATTTTACATTTTGTTGCATCATTATATTTTTATTGACATCTATCGCATAATTCTGCTATTATTCAAATAAGTAGCCTGAATATTCTGATGATAGTGTCTTCAATAATATTTTCTTTTCTATAGTTTTTCCTTCCAATAGATAAACCAGATTTTGAAAACAGATGCAGTAATTAATATTTTCCCCTTGGTAATGTATTAATCTTAAGGTGGCTTTGGCAAAGGTAAAGTATCTTTACCTTTAAAGCAAATTTATCCCCGGGGGGTGATGGAGAGTATCTTTAATTTTAAATCAGGTTTTAAATGTAAAGAGAGGGAGGAGTTGTAAATGTCGTCTAATGAGCATAATGCCTGGGCAAGTCCCGCACCTGCTGGTCTAGTAGCGCTGGCTATAGCATGTTTTGGCTTTTATGCGCTCCTGGCAGGTAAGGTAGACCATTCTTGTATCCCCTTGTTGGGTATATGGTTATTGGGAGGTTTCTTTGTACAAATCATCGTTGGTATAGTTGATTTAAAAGGCGGTCATACTACCGGCGGTAATGTTTTTCTCTTCTTCTCCGCATTCTTTATGCTGGTAGGGGGCATGGAGTTTATCTTTAAGTATTTCGCCGCTGCCAATGGTTGGGCTATAGATGCGAGGATAGACGGATGGGCCTGGCTGGTTCTTTGGATAGTCTTAGTTATGTGGACTCCGGCCTACTTAAAACAATCCCCCCTGGTAATGAGTCTGGTAGTTCTGGCCCTGGATGTTGCTGTATTTTTTGTAGCTTTTATGGATTTGGAGTTAATTTCACGCAGCTTCGCTCCTATAGCTGGTACTTTCCTGTTAATTGGAGGCATTCTGGGTATATATGTAGCTTCGGCAATTGTTCTTAACACCGCTTTCTCCAAAAATGTTTTGCCCATGCCGGGGCCAATCTTAAAATAGACGGCATTTTAATTAACATTTACTCTAACAGTGGATCTAAAAGATCCACTGTTTTTTATTACTAACATCACTTCCAGCCCATATGCACCCTATTGAAACCAATCTTTCACCCTTACCCCTTCATCGCCCCTACTCCTCGCTCCTGCGCCCCCTGACTCCACCTCCCTTATCCCCTTACTCCCCTCACCCTTTCGTTGATATCAAAAAATTGCAGCATTAAAAGACTAAACCAGTCATATAAACTAGCAATGAAATATCGTCCTGAATAATACACTTATACCATCTATTGACACTATTATCATTTTTAGGTTAAATGTAAATAAGCCTTCTATTATCGTTTTCCGGTATTCGTCCTGGTGCTTCCTTAATATGTTAAGCATTTTGTTCGTAACCGCGGTAGAATTATCGGAATATTTTTAAAATTATAGCAATTGCCGAGAAGGTAGGCTAATGAAGGTTTATAAATTAAAGGGGGTATGGGGATGGATTTTAAAACTATTGTTTACACTAAGGACTCTGGAATTGCCACTGTACAATTAAACAGACCCGAAGTGTTAAACGCTATCAATGAAGATGTGCTGTTAGATTTATCGCAGGCAATGCATGACATGATTAAGGATGATAGTGTCCGGGTTCTGGTAGTTAAGGGCAATAAAGATGCTTTTGCCGCCGGTGCAGATATCAAAAGCTTTGTAAATTACTCACCTCAAGATGCACACCAATATATTTCTCAGGTACAAAAAGGTATGAACATGCTTATGGCTCTGGGTAAACCTAGTATCGCTTCTATTTCCGGATATGCCCTGGGAGGGGGTTGTGAATTGGCTTTGGCTTGTGATATTCGTATCGCGGCCAATAATGCCATATTCGGCCTGCCAGAGATTAACCTGGGGATTATTCCGGGCGGTAGCGGCACCTTGAGGTTGACACGCCTGGTAGGTGAAGGTAAGGCCAAGGAATTAATTTTTCTAGGGGAAATATTTAATGCCCAGAAGGCTTTGGAGTTAGGAATTATAAACCGCCTGGTACCATTGGAAGAGCTGGAGACAGAAACTAATAAACTGGCTCGAAGATTAGCTCGAAAACCACCTGTTGCATTGCATTCAGCGAAAGAACTAATTCATTTAAGTTATGATGTGGACATTCATACCGGATTGATGATGGAAAAAGAAAAATTCGCCTATCTCTTTTCCACCGAAGACCAACGGGAGGGTATGCTGGCATTCCTGGAAGGGCGTAAACCTACGTTTCAGGGAAAATAGGGTTTTTAGTGAGTCAAAAGAACCCTCCCCCCCTTGACTCGAAGTGTTTAAACAGGTAACCCAAAACCGGGGGTTTTTAGCCCCCGGTTTGTTTGCTTATATCATGTACGGCTCTGATGACCGTCTCTATTTCTTCCTTGGTTGTGAAGTAACCGGGGCTAAGCCGACACGAGCCTCTTTCCAGGGTACCAATGGTCTGGTGGGCCAGTGGGGCACAGTGTAATCCAGAACGGGTTACTATACCATACTGGTAATCCAGTTGCATGCTGAGTTCCCCGCAATCCACATCATCTATATTAAAAGCAATTACCGCGGTCTGTTTTTTACTGTCACCAGGGCCGTATAGCTTTATCCCTTTAATTTCCCGGAGGCCCTCCAGCAACATTTCTGTAAGCTCCTGTTCATGACGGCGGATGTTCTCCTGCCCGGTTTGCAGGATAAATTCAACCCCGGCCAGAAGACCTACTATTCCTGGCGTATTAGGGGTTCCGCTCTCCAATCGGTCCGGCATGAATTCTGGGTGCTGTAAATGTTCGGAAAAAGATCCGGTTCCACCTTCTTTGAGCGGGTTTATTTCAATTCCGGTAGATACATAAAGTCCGCCGGTACCCTGTAAACCCAGCAATCCCTTATGCCCGGTAAACGCAAGTAAATCAATGTTTTGTGCCTCTACATCCAGCGGTAGCACTCCTGCCGTTTGAGCGCTATCAACCAGAAAAATCAGCCCGTTTTCCCGGCAGATTTTCCCTACTTCGGTAATGGGCATAATCGTCCCGCAAAGATTGGAGGCATGTAACATAGCAACCATACGGGTATTAGGCTTAATAGCCTTACGAATATTCTCTGGGTCCAGGCTGCCGTCAGCAGCACAGGCTACCGCAGTCCACTCCACCCCCCGCTGGGAAAGAGTATAAAGGGGTCGGGCCATAGCGTTATGCTCCATGCTGGTGCTTATTACATGGTCACCAGGATGCAGCAACCCTTTAAGTGCTATATTTAATGACTCTGTAATGTTGGAAGTAAAAGCAATTTGTTCACAGTCTTTTATATTAAATAAGCGGGATAGTGCTTCCCGGGCATCAAGCAGTATTGACCCTGCTTTTAATGTTGCCTGATGGCTTCCCCGCCCCGGGTTCCCCCCCAGGCAGCGATTAAAGTGGTCAACTGCTGTATAGACACTTTCTGGCTTGGGAAATGATGTTGCTGCATTATCCATGTATATCATCAGTAAATGTTCCTTCCGCATAAAAGTATTGTTCCATTATATTTATGCACTGGCTAAATAATGTAGTAGACTTATTACTAACTAACCCCCATAGCGCCAGACATATTCAAAGGGCACACGCAACCACATATAAATATAGGTGCCTCCAGAGTCAGTAAGTCTCCTCACTCCTCACTCCTCACGCCTCACTCTAGACAATTAGTCGGATTCCTATATTCAAAGTTATTTATACGATAATTTTGTTATCAACGCCTATTTTCGTATTAAAGCGTTAGACTGCGGGCGGTAGTAGTCAAAATTTCCAGGGCGGTGTACATATTAGTAACACTGCCAACCGCTAATTTATCCTTGGCCTGATAATAATCGAGACAGGTACCGCAGGAAAGAATCTCCACCCCTTTGTTCTCTAGAACCTTCAAGGTATCAAGCACGGGAGACCCTTCGATAGTTAAAAAGATGCCGCTATTCATGAATATGATGTGTTTTACCTGGGCATCCAGTTCAGTTAAACTAAAAAGAAAACTTTTCATCAGTACCTGACCCAACTCGGCCTCACCCTGACCAAAAAGGTTGCTGCGTATCATTATGGCAATGTCTTCAACTTTATCACCAGCATCTTCATCACTGCCACCGACCCTGGTCATATAAATATAGTAATCATCATCCTCTTGCTTAACTTCTAATTCATATCCCTGGCTTTGGGCCAGTTTGCTAACATTCTCCAGGGCTACCGTCTGATTAACAATAGTAGTAAGCTCCTCACCCCCGGGTTCTTCCATAGCTTTTTTAGTCATAATAACCGGCTGGGGACAAGTTAGTCCTCTAGCATCCACCACTTTGCCCATCAATCAACCATCCTTTCCACTAAATAAATTAACCCGTCATGGCCGAAGGCCCTACCCTAAAGAGTATACGCAACACCAATAAAAATATAATTGGGGTAGGCAATATAAATAGAGAGAAATGCGTAGCATTTCCACAATAATTCAAAATTCATAATTATTAATTCTTAATTAACCACGCTATTTTGGGTCACCACCGAACTTTGCCATACTCTTATCATCTGCTATCTCCATGCGATTTTCTGTTAACTATTCTGTCCCAGTAATGCCGCACCCAGAGCTCCGGTAAACTGGCATCCCTCTGGTATTAACAACTGACACCCCAGTTCCTCCTGCAGAGCCCGGCGTACACCCGGGTTTTTTGCTACTCCGCCGGTAAAGGCAACTTCACCGTCTATTCCAATTCTTCTAACCATGGCGGCTACCCTTCTGCCTACTGATTGGTGCAGACCAGCAATTATCCCGGCTTTGGAGGTTCCCCGAGCCAACAAACCAATAATTTCGGATTCGGCAAATACTGTACACATACTGTTAATTGGAACTATATTATTAGAGTCTTCATGTTCCCCCAATTCACTTACGTCCAGGCCCAGGGCATTGGCCATAACCTGTAAAAAACGGCCGGTCCCGGCAGCGCATTTATCATTCATGGCAAAATCAATTACCCGACCCTGTTCATTAACCCGTATTACTTTACTATCCTGTCCACCTATGTCAACTATTGTCCCTACCTGCGGGTACAGCTCGGCTACTGCCCGAGCATGGCACTTAATTTCAGTAGCTACCTGACCGGCACCGATAACTGCGATACGACCGTAACCAGTTACAATAATATCATCCAGTTGCTCTCTTTCACATCCCGATATCTTCAGTAATTTGCAGATAAGCTCTTCGCTGGCATCACGCGGACTCCAACCGGTAGGAATCATAGCCCGGTGCACCTTACCCCGGTCCAATATAACCCCTTTGGCTGCCACTGATCCGATATCCAAACCAACTACCAACATCAGACCACCATCTCCAATAAGGCTTCAATACGTATTTTTAAGGTTTCCAGGTCAGAAGAGGAATAATCACTTTCCAGGTGCAGGTAGGGGAGGCCTTTTTTCCTTACCAGGTTACCCACCTCAAAAGCTTCAACATTGTAAGTATGACAGGCCTGCCAGGTAAGATCAACAACTGCATCTACCCGAAACTCTTCCATCATGCGCTCCAATAATTCAAATCGGTAAGGGTTAGGACTCATACAGGAACAAGGAATCTCCATATATTTTTGCGCCAATGCCACTATCGGATCATCTAATTCAGTATCACTCTGTAATTCCAAAGTCTTGTAACCGGAACAATTCTCCATTGCCACAATTAAGCCACCAGCTTCTTCCACCAGGCGGATAACCTTCTCGGAACCCAGGCCGACCGGGCAGCCGGTAAGCAGTACCCGGGGCTTTTTGACTCTGGCCTGACCCTGCTGGCTGGCTGCCAGTTCTTGCTGCAGTCCATTAAGCATAGTCAAAAGCTTCTCCCTATCACTGCTAAAACTCCGCGACCAGGTAACGGTAAGCAAATCCATTCCACTCAACATTGGAGGCTCCATTTTATTTAAATCACAAATAGCTTTTACCGCCATCGTCTCATCATTTACTGTCCTGATGGCCTCCCATAACTTTTCATCAGTAATTTGTACATCCAGTTCTTCCTCCAGGGTGGAACGCAAACGCCTCAGTTCCTTTACCCATAGTTCCAGAGCAGCATCCAACTGGTGCAAATGGGGCAGTTGCATAACATATACGGGCTTAATGTTCTGCATAATTTCAAACATCTTTTTCTTGCCATCACAGGTAGTTTCCCCTATAATCAGATCCGAAAAATGAAAAAACGGGCAGGTATCGGTAGCGGCAAAACCGTAAGATGATTTTATTAATGGGCACAAGTTCCGGGGTAAGACGGTTTCTGCTGCCGCAATAGGCTTTTCGCTAGTTCCGCATAAACTAACTGGGATGGCACCAGCAGCCAAAATCATTTCCCGGGGGCAGTAAGCACAATAGACACCAATGACTTTTTGTCCCTCATCTTTGGCTTCCTTTATTTTCATCAGGCTAGCTTCTCGAATGGTCATAAAATCCTCTAAATTAACCGACATACGTATTCCCCTTCCCCTTTTTTCATAATCTTATAGCAGACCATAATTCCATTAGCTATTAATTCTTCCACCGTATTATCAATATTTATTGCTATTCCTAATTCGACCGTAAACTTTATATCTTATTATTAAATATATCACATACGCTATTATATTAAAAATAACTAAAGGTAATAGTTGCTGGAACAGAGCAAAGTAGGTAAACGTCTGCCTTTAACCATATTTCCCACTAAATTACAGCTATCTGTAAGGCGGGGTAGTACAAAAGTATCATTTAGGTTAGAATAATGGCGGAAATAGTGTAAAATTATGATGAATAATGACAGGATAGGAGATAAGTTAGTGAACCGGAAGAGACCTGAAAATTTTATGAGTGAATTGTCCGGATCCATTGGGGACCTGGGTACTTTTCTTCCCTATATCATTGGTGCTATTACCATTGGTGGTCTGGATGCTACCGGGGTGCTGTTTACCTTTGGAATAATGTATATTGTCACCGGCTGGTATTACCGTATTCCTATTCCGGTACAGCCCATGAAGGTAATGGGTGCTGCCGTACTAGTTCACCAGCTTAGCGCCGGTGAAATTGCTGCCGGCGGGCTGTTAATGGGAATAACCCTGCTATTTCTGGCTATAAGTGGTCTGGTGGAAAAACTGGCCCAACTTACACCTCAAAGTGTGACTGCCGGTATTCAGGTAGGCCTGGGTATTAGCCTGGCCATACTGGGAGTTAAATTTATTCAAGATGACCTCATCTTAGGCCTGATAATTGTCCTGGGAATGTTTTTCCTCTTCAGTTTCAAAAAACTACCGGTGGCTATCATCGCCGTAGTAGGAGGAACCCTCTTAGCTTTCCTTCTTCACCCGGAATTAAGTTTTCCCCGACTATCAGCTGGTTTTCACCTGCCTCATTTGACCTTTCCAGAATGGAAGGATTTTGGCCGCGGGTTTACCCTGGCCTATCTTCCCCAATTACCACTTACCTTAACTAACGCAGTTCTGGTTACGGTTGCCCTGGCTCATAACCTCTTCCCGAACGAGTCATCACGGGTTAACGAGAAGAACCTCTGCATCAGCCTGGGGCTGGGTAACCTGATAGCCATGCCCCTGGGTGGTTTTCCTATGTGTCATGGCAGCGGAGGTTTAGCTGCTCATTACCGTTTTGGTGCCCGTACCGGCTTAAGCGTTATTATGATTGGAGTATTTCTGCTGCTAACCGCGGTTATCCTTGGGCCTTCAGGGGTCGATTTGCTGGGTGTTATCCCCCGGGCGGTGCTGGGGGGACTGCTATTCTTTAGTGGAATTGACCTTATAAAAAGTGGCCATTATACTGGAAAAGGTAAGTCCCTGTATCCATTTATTATTACCGTAGTCCTCAGTGTAGCAGTTAACCCGGCGGTCGGATTCGTTGCCGGTATAACCCTGGTTTATCTATTAAACAAGAGATGGTTAAAATTTAGCGAGTTTTAGGGGTATTAATTTTTTTCTTTACATAGAATCGTGCCAGTTGTAATATAAGTATATAATTATATAGTAATATGTTAATTAAATCCTAACCACCTGGGTAAACTAGCATAAAATCGTTGCACGGGAAAGGAGAATACCATGTTTGAGACAACCTTTAAGGCTCTGGGTGAGCCGACTCGACTTAAAATTCTGCGCTTGCTGGCTGAGCAGGAACTGTGCGTCTGTGAACTGGAGGAAATTTTGGATATGAGCCAGCCCCGCGTTTCCCAGCATTTGAAAGTCTTAAAACAGGCGGGTCTGGTTAAGGAGCGTCGGGAAGCCCAGCGCAGAATATGCAGTTTCGACCGAGATGCTTTGGATCAGGTTTTCCGGGAATTTGGTAGTTTTATGAAAATACCGGTGAAGGAATTACCGGAGTTTCAGGAAATGTATGAACGCATGGTTAATTTAGACGAGAACATTTGTGAGAAAAAGGCGTGCCAGAAAAAAACAAGAAGAATTAAGCCAGTAAGAAAATAGGGACTAATTAGATGTACCTGGTAATCAGTAATCTGCATATTAACTTGAGATTTCACTGAGTGCCGGGACGACGCAGATAGGCAAAATAAAATTTGTGATTTTATTGAAAGAAGTGTTGGACGATGCAATTTATCCTCACAATGCTGCAGGGCGGAGTCAAGGAAATTATCTCTTACCTTTCAGCCCATGTAATTACCTGCCTGGTTC
>CAZUFR010000037.1:0-3528 GCA_964619655.1 uncultured Syntrophomonas sp.
CGGCGAGAAATCAGCACATCTACATTGGAGATAACTAATGTTCTTGCCCGAGTTACAGATTTTCCCCTGGAAGACTCCGTGCCTACTTTTAGTTTTGATCAGCAGGAGGAGATAACTGCTTTTATTCTGGAATATTTCGGAATGAATTAAACAACATAATATAATCGCTCTTCCACTAGATTAGGAGTCAAATTTCAATCCCTCGGTTGCTGATTATGGCCAACGGAGGGATTGTCGTTTTAAGTCATCTTTTGTTTTGCTTTATGATAAAATATAGGCGAAGGTTAACTTGGTACATAGTGAGACGTGAGAGTTTAGGGTTTAGCAGCTTGGTATTCACCTCGTGGATTGTGGGCTACATAAACAAAGCTAAGCCTTGTTAGCTAGAGGGTGCTGTTTTTTAGTTGGACTATAAAAATAGATTATGTTAATAATTAATTTCAGGCGGTAAATAAAGGGAAAACGATGTAGGCTTTATAGAGGTAAATCTATTGATGGGTCGCGGTTTTTAGGCATTGAAACGAATGCAATTTGTTTTTTAATTTATTTAAATATTCTGTAGCCTGTTAATATAATTATATTAGAGATAATCAGTATTTATAGTTATGATGAACGTGAAGGAAGGAAGCCTCTGTATATTGAATATATATAATGGTGAATTATGTAGTCACGGCATCTATTAAGCAATTTATTGGTTAATTTGCGGTGTCTACAAAAAAGGAGGTGAATTAGATAGTGGCCAACTACAAAGACATAATTGATAATTGTAAATCTACCAAGGGGGGAATTATAGAAGCTTTTCATGCCCTGCAAAAAGAGTTTAACTATATTCCCCAGGAGGCCCTTACAGAAGCCGCCAGAGCATTTGGCTTATCAGAAGCCCAGGCCTATGGGGTTGCAACCTTTTATTCTTACCTGTCGGTAGAGAAGAGGGGTAAATATATTATCCGCATGTGCGAAAGTGCCCCCTGCCATGTAGCCGGTGCAGATGAGGTAATAAAGGCCATGGAAGACTACCTGGGGATTAATGTCGGCGAAACGACTGCTGATGGTAAATTTACCCTGGAGCTATGCGAATGTATCGGTCAGTGTCAGGCGACTCCAGTTATCAGCGTTAACAGCAAGCCAATCTTCAATGTTACAGCCCAGCAGATACCAGAGATATTGGGTCAGTATAAATAGCGCGCCTAGATAAAAAGAAGCGCGTTTGGGAAAAAGAAAGGGATGGTATGAATATGGCTGAAGAGATGCGAGTCTTGCTCAAATACGCCGACCAGATTAATCCTGAAAGTGCTGAAGACTATATAAAAGTCGGCGGTTACGAGGGACTTAAAAAAGCTCGCTCAATGGAAAGAAAAGACCTCATAGACGAGGTTAAACGTTCCGGTCTGCGAGGCCGGGGTGGAGCCGGGTTTAATGCCGGAATGAAATGGAGTTTTGTACCTGATGCTCCGGTAAAATACGTAGTATGTAATTTAGATGAAGGTGAACCCGGAACTTACAAGGATAGAATCATATGTGAAAAAAATGCCCAGGCACTGCTGGAAGGCATGGCGATTTGTGGTCATGCTATTGGTTCCGACCAGGGCTATATCTACTGCCGGGGCGAATACCCCTTTGTAGTAGAACTATTAAAAAATGCTATTGCCAGTGCTAAAAGCAGTGGTGTACTGGAAGGTTTTGATATAGAGGTTCGCATGGGAGCCGGGGCTTATGTTTGTGGAGAAGAAACTGCCCTGATCGAGTCCATTGAAGGACACCGTGGAGAACCAAGATTTAAACCTCCATTTCCTGGAGTTGAAGGTCTATGGGCCGCTCCCACAGTGGTAAACAATGTGGAGACTTTTGCCTGTTTACCATATATACTGGTAAACGGTGCTGCCTGGTTTGCCGGCATTGGTGCTGAAAAATACCCTGGCACCAAGGTTCTTACCTTAACCGGCGATATTAACAATCCCACCTATTTTGAAGTGCCCACTAATTACACCCTGCGTGACGTCATCTACAAGCTCGGCGGAGGAATTAAAAACGGCAAGAAATTCAAAGCAGTTCAGGTTGGAGGCACATCGGGAGCTTTTATTCCTGAGCAGAACCTGGATACCCCGATTGATTTTGATTCCATGGGTGCTATGGGAGCAGCTCTGGGTTCAGGTGCCGTTCTGGTTCTGGATGAAACCCGCGATATAGTAGATGTTGTTACCAGGATATCCAAATTCTTTGAACATGAATCTTGTGGTAAGTGTAATCCCTGTCGGGAAGGCACCTTCCGCTGCCGTGAGATAATGGAGAAGATTAACTCCGGCAGAGGCAGTGAGAAAGATATGGATAACATACTATTGCTAGCCAAGGTCATGCAAAAAGCCGCACTTTGTGGGTTGGGACAGGCAGCACCAATTCCCATAGAATCAACTATCAAGCATTTCCGCCATGAATATATGCGGAAAGTGCTATAATCCCCAGGAAAGGAGGATAAGAGATGATAAATCTAACTATAGATGGTAAAGAAATACAGATTGCTAAAGGAACTATGCTTCTGGATGCGTGTAAGATGGCAGGAGCAGATTTACCTACCCTGTGTTATGACCCGGAGTTAAGATTGGCCGGTTCCTGCCGTATGTGTGTGGTTGAAGCCAAAGGGCGCCGCAATCTGCTGGCTGCCTGTGTAACCCCGGCGGAAAACGGCATGGTAATTGAAACTGAAAGCTCGGACGTAGTTGAAGCCAGGAAGGTTATCCTGGAACTGCTCTTAGCCCGGCATAAACTGGAATGTCATACCTGTGAGAGTGATGGAATATGCAAGCTGCAGGATTACTGCTACCGTTACGGAGTAAAGGATTCGCGCTTTGCGGGTGAAGGTCCTGACATTTATAAGGACGACCCCAATCCCTTTATAGAGAGAGATTATAACAAATGTATCATGTGTACCCGCTGTGTACGTGCCTGTGAAGAGATTACCGGCGCCCAGGCCATTAATGTTGAAGACCGGGGACATCATGCGGTTATATCTACTGCATTTAACGGTAATCTGGCCGATTCCCCCTGTGTATTCTGCGGTCAGTGCGTAATGGTTTGTCCGGTAGGAGCATTAACCAGCAAGGTTTCAGCCGGTAAGGGTAAATCCTATCAGGTGGACAAGGTCTTAACTACCTGCACCTATTGCGGAACCGGGTGTACATTTGAACTTAATGTAAAAGATGATCAGATAGTAGGGGTTACATCAGTACGTGATGAAAACTGGAGTCCGGTCAATCGCGGAGCACTCTGCGTTAAAGGTCGTTTTGGCTGGGATTTCGTGAATTCATCGGATCGTCTTACTACACCGCTTATCCGGGAGAACGGAGAACTACGTCCTGCCAGTTGGGACGAGGCTTTGGATTTTGCGGCTGGTAAGCTTAAAGAATTAAAAGATAAATATGGTCCGGATGCTATAGCCATGTTCTCATCGGCTCGGGCTACCAATGAGGAGAACTACCTGGCTCAGAAACTGATGAGAGCGGCTATTGGTACTAACAATGTTGACCATTGTGC
>CAZUFR010000037.1:3628-10006 GCA_964619655.1 uncultured Syntrophomonas sp.
AATGGCATGATGAATGTCATTATTAGTGAAGGCCTGCTGGACAAGGAATTTGTAGATAATCGAACCGAAGGTTTTGTCGAACTTGCTAAAGTGCTGGAAAAATACACTCCGGAATATGTGGAACCAATTACTGGGGTACCGGCAGATGATATCAGGAAAGCGGCCCGCATCTATGCGAGTGGTGAACGGAGCTCGATATGCTATGCTATGGGTATTACCCAGCACAGCACCGGTACTGATAATGTTAAATCAGTATGCAACCTGGCCTTGTTAACTGGCAATCTGGGCAAACCTGGCACCGGAGTAAATCCGCTGCGTGGTCAGAACAATGTTCAGGGAGCCTGCGATATGGGTGCCCTACCAGTAACCTACCCTGCTTACCAGCAGGTAACTAATCCTGAGGTACGGGAAAAATTTGAAAAGGCCTGGGGAGTTAAGCTTTCACCGAATAATGGTGTGACTCAGACGGCTGCTATAAACAAAGCTCACCATGGCGAATTAAAGGGTATCTTCGTATTTGGTGAGAACCCGATGGTTAGCGACCCCGATCTGCAACACGTAGAAGAGGCTCTGGATAACCTGGAACTGTTGATGGTACAGGATATCTTCCTTACCGAAACGGCTCAAAGGGCAGACGTAGTATTCCCAGGTGTAACCTTTGCTGAAAAGGAAGGTACTTTCAGTAATACTGAAAGAAGGGTACAGAGAATACGCCAGGCCATTACCCCGCGGGGAGATGCCCGGCCTGACTGGCAGATACTGTGCGAACTTTCCAACCGTCTGGGATACCCCATGAACTACAATTCACCAGAAGAAATATTTAACGAGATGAAAACCGTAACTCCATCTTATGCGGGTATGACTTACGAGCGCCTGGAAGGTAAAGGTCTGCATTGGCCTTGCCCAACTGAAGAACATCCGGGTACACCGATACTGCACAAGGAAAAATTCAACCGCGGCCTGGGACTTTTCCATGCTATCGAGTTTAAGGAACCAGCGGAATTACCGGATGAAGAATATCCACTGATTTTAAGTACCGGGCGCAGCTTATTCCATTATCATACCGGTACTATGACCAGAAGGGCAGAAGCCCTGGATACTCACCAGCCGGACAATGAAATCCAGGTTAACCCGGCAACTGCTAGCAACTTAAATATTGCTGATGGTGAAACCGTAAGGGTAATTACCAGGAGAGGTAGTATTGAACTTAAGGCAAAGGTAACTGATATACTGGAAGAAAACGTAATATTTACCTTCTTCCATTTCAGTGAAGCAGCAGCCAACAGGCTAACTAATGCTGGAGCTCTGGATCCGGTAGCAGGCATACCAGAATATAAAGTATGTGCTGCACGTTTAGAAAAAATATAGTAAAATAAAATATAGAGATAAAGATTTGGATTGTATGTAAAAGCAATAAAGGCCGGGGATTTAAAAAAACCCCGGCCTTTAACCTTCTTAGCTAGTCTTCGTCGTGATTGCTATAGCCTTTTTCCTGAGCCAGAATGTCAAGGTAAATAGTCTCGACATTGGCG
Organism: uncultured Syntrophomonas sp.; assembly: GCA_964619655.1. Lineage (GTDB taxonomy): Bacteria > Bacillota > Syntrophomonadia > Syntrophomonadales > Syntrophomonadaceae > UBA4844. The sequence goes on from CAZUFR010000037.1 coordinate 5,161, forward strand.
ATAAATAAGTCGGTAGGCTTCCCCAGACCTCGTTCGTCATAAGTCTTTAAATATCCTTTACACTTATTACAAAGGAATAGCCGATAGGCATCATCGCTTTCAACATTGAGGTAGTAAATATCCTTAGCTTGATCATTGCCGCAATGAACGCAGTATAAATACCTAACCGGCCATTCTGTAAAGCAACGGTCACAAAACATAAAGCGTTGGCCGTTACCTGAATTTAGTCTGCATATATGTGATTTACTCCCACAAACCGGGCAAATAGCAGGGAACTCCCAATAAAACAAATCACTGCTCAAATCCTGGCGGTAAGGTTCGGCAAAAATACGTAGGAACGGACGGATAGCATGGTCAATGCTGAAAAAAAGTAAATCATAGCTGACGTTCATTTGAACTGCCAGTTTTTCGAAGTATTCCATATCCAATTGGGCAAAGGATTCACTGATTTCATCAAAATCCATTTGCTCTATCTGGTTTTTAATCTTATTAATTGCTTCTTGTATTTCCGGTCGCTGTTCTAACATAAAATCCAATAAACGGATATACAAATCTTTTAAAATACTCCCATCGATTTGAGGTTTTACCTGACCTAATAGTGGCTTTTTTGAAGACGCTATTATTTGGTTCAAATCGTGTTTAGCAGGAGTGTATAGCTTCCTGTGCTTTATGACCTCTTCGTTTTGCCAACTTTCCATAGCTTTAAAAAAATCGAGGTAGCCTTCAGGTAATTCAACCGGGGGGTTATGTTTTAACAAACATTATCACTCCTCGCAAAATTAGACGAATTCTTTATTATCTTATCCATTATAATTACTGATAAAACAAGGGGGGAAAAATCCCCCCTTTAAAACTAAATTAAGACTTACTCAGCATCTTTATCAGCTTTGTCACCGTAGGTTTCTTCATACCAGATAGGATGATGGTGCTGAGCCCAGTCATCTCTAACGGTACCTTTCCACATTCCCCAGAAGGATTCACCGGAACCAGGATGGAAGGAACCCAGGTAGCCGTGCATGCAAACCATGAAGGTTGCCAGAACCATGGCGATATCATGGATGGGATAGCATACCCGAACTAGTCCAGCCGGGAATATTGCCGGAAACCACATAATATAACCGCTTAAAACCAGCAATATTACGCAGGTTGGGGTTAACATGGAGTTACCTTTTTCACCACCATTAAAGCGAGTCTGAGGCGGCATTTTTACCTCAAACCCCAGGAATTCAAAGGGAAACTTCATGACAAATATAATATCATTCTTACCAAAACGCAGTAAGTCTTTTATCCAATCGATGATACCCTTGAAGTCAAAGACTACAAATATAGCCAGGAATATGGTAAGGGTAACTGCAGCTATTCGGTGTACCAGTCCAGCGCCACTAAACCCACCAAAAATAACTGCCAACCAGTCAGCACTATCCAAAAATAGTACTAAACCAGTAAGGAGGCACAGGATAAAGGTTGCCGTATGACCCCAGTGTGTCATTCTGGCTACAAAGTTAAAACGCTCGACTCTTTTTACATCGTCACGGTATTCAGGAACTAACTGCATTATTCATGCCCCCCTTCAGCGTGTTCTCCTTGTTTGCCAGCCAGTATTCGGGTAGTTACGAAACTGAATGCAGAACCGGCCAGTGCCAGCGGAATCAGCCAGCCAAAATAAGGCTGTACCCAGTCTTGCCAGACTGTAATCGTAGTAGAAACCTTGGGATCTATCGGCAGTCCAAACTTATCGGGAGTATCGGTTAAAATATAAAGTTTGTTCAAACCACCCAGTTCCAGTTTGCCATATATAGTGGCATTGGGAAAACCGTTGGCTCTTAAGAACTTTACCCGTTCCTCAGCCTGTGCCAGTAATTCATGGCGATCGCCAAAAGTAAGTGCTCCAGTAGGGCAAGTCCGGGCACAGGCTGGGGTTAAACCAGCTTCAACCCGATCTACGCACAGGGTACACTTGGTAATCTTATCTTCTCTTTTTCTGTATTTAGGAATATGAAAGGGACAGGCATAGGTGCAATACTGGCAGCCTATGCACTTTTCAGGGTCATGATAAGTTGCACCCCAGTCAGTTTTGGTATAGGCACCCTGCGGGCATACTTTCATACATGCAGGATCGAGACAGTGCATGCATTGATATTTAAGAAAATGCCATTTAACATCATCAGCAGGATCATCCTCATATTCCATAAATCTCATGATGGTAAATGTATCGCCATTAGTATCTTCGTGGGTACAGTAATTACCTTTAAAGGGTTCAATTACTGCCGGCAACTGGTTCCAATCCTTGCATGCAATTATGCAACCGCGACAGGCTGTACATTTACTTACATCGTAAAGGTTTGTTTTATAAGCCATAACATTAAGCCCTCCTTACGTCGCATAACCATGCTTTATATTCGGGAATCATAGTGTTGGCATCACCTATATGGGGAGTCAAGCGGTTAGCCGGGTCACCCTTGGCATAGCCTTTAAAGCCAAAATGCCATATAGTTCCAATCTGGTGAACTGTTTTGCCATCAACAACAAAGGGTTTAAAACGCTTGGTTACACAGGCTACTGCCTCAACATCACCTCTGATGGTGGTAATGATAACCTTATCGCCATTCCTAATTCCTTTTATCTTGGCCAGTTGTTCACTCATTTCTACGAACATATTAGGCATTAGCTCCGCCAACCAGGGCAGGTTACGAGTGAGAGCTCCGGTCTGCCAGTGCTCTACCACCCGATAGGTGGTACCAATAATCGGGTATTGCTCCGGACTAGCTTGTTTATCAGGTTCCCAAACCTTTATGGCCGGATTTTTGTCCTGTTTACTTATCAAATTGGGGAAGGGGCTTTCCCAGGGCTCATAATGCTCGGGGAATGGTCCGTCCTTGGTACTGGCCTTGGCCGCAAATAAACAACCTTTGCCTTCTGGACGCATAATAAACGGATTAATACCGCCAGGTGCATCGGGTGCTAAAGTAGTATTAAAGTCAGGAACGTCATCGCCTACCCATTTATCAAGGGCCCAACCAATAAGCTGACGTTTCTCGTCACCCGGCCAGGGTGTTACCCCGTCAGGTTGAACTGAACAGCGATTATATAAAACACGACGGTTAACCGGCCAACACCAGGACCAGTTAGAATACAGACCCAGGCCGGTCTTGGAATTATCCTTGTTATCACGCCACATAGGTTTGTAATCCAGGTCACCGTTAGCCTTGGTGGTCATTTGACCACAGTATATCCAGTTACCGCAGGCGGTACTGCCGTCAGCAGCAAGCTTGGGAAATCCTGGAACTGGCTTACGGGGATCATCTACATAATAACCATTCATTTCTAGTCCAACTTCTACTACATCTGGTTCATGTCCATCACCATAAGGCCCCCAGGTCATATATTTAATAGGTTCATCTTTGGGGTCTTTACTGTTGGCATAAGCTGCCTGGAGTCGTTTACCAATCTCATATATAAACCACAGGTCGGGCATGGAATCACCAACTGGTTCAGCAGCTTTACCGCGGTATTGTACCCAGCGACCAGTATTGGCGGCCGTGCCTTCTTTTTCGTATACAGCTGCAGCCGGCAGGAAGAATACCTCGGTCTGAATATCTTTCGGAGTTCTCTTTTTTACTTTAGTTTCACTGGCCGGGCGATCCCAGGCTTGATAAGTCCAGAAATCAGCACTTTCGGTTAACCAGAGGTCTGCTGCAACTAACCATTTAAGGTTGCACATAGCTTCCTGTTCTTTATTAGCATGGGGACCACCTACTACCGGGTTTCCGCCCCATATAAAGAGACCATCCAGTTCTCCTCTATGCATGGCTTCGAACATAGCTATATGCGAGTAATTCTTATCCGCCTCTCGTTTGGGTATATAGTGATAGGCAAAATCGTTGTTTGGTTGGGCTGCATCTCCATACCAGGCTTTTAATAGACTAACCACCCACTTGGGCTGATTAACCTTGAAACCGGTTTTAGGAGTTTCTTTAGCCAGAAAAGCTTCCAGATTTTTATGGACCGGAGAATTTGTAGGTGAGGTTATATAACCAGGTATAATGTGGAAAAGCAGAGCCTGGTCGGTAGAGCCCTGAACATTATTTTCTCCACGTAGTGCGTTTACTCCACCCCCGGGTCTTCCCATATTACCCAGTAGTAATTGAATAACAGCATAGGAACGTACATTTTGGGTGCCAACAGTATGCTGGGTAGTACCCATAGCATACATAATATTGCCGGTTTTGTCAGGTGCACCCGATTGGGTATACATTTCCAAAACCCGCAGGTATTTGTTCTTAGGTGTACCGGTAATATTACATACGGTATCTATATCATAACGTGAATAGTGTTTCTTCATGAGCTGAAATACACAGCGGGGATGCTGCAGAGTAAGATCACTAACATACTTACCATCAGCATCCATTTCGTAATCCCAACTGCTATTGTCATACTGTCCTTTATCAGGGTCATAGCCCGAGAACAAACCATCATGGAAACTAAAGCCTTCCTTGACGATGAAAGAAGCATCGGTATAGTTTACGACATAGTCTTTATGATAGAGTTCGTTATCAATAATATACTTAACCATACCGCCTAAAAAGGCTATATCCGTTCCCGATCTTAGCGGTGCATAAAGGTCCGCTACTTGCGATGTGCGGGTAAATCTGGGGTCAACATGGATGATTTTAGCTCCTCTTTCCAGTCTCGCTTTGGTTAACCATTTCATGGTTACAGGGTGGTTTTCAGCAGCGTTACTACCCATTATAAGAGCAAAATCAGTATTTTTTAAATCTACAACATGGTTGGTCATGGCTCCACGACCAAATGAAGGTGACAGTCCTGCCACCGTGGAAGAGTGTCA
>CAZUFR010000038.1:0-3898 GCA_964619655.1 uncultured Syntrophomonas sp.
TTACAAGACAACTTTGTTATCAGCGCCTATTTTATTACTAACCTTATCTTCAGCCTGCTTGGTAATCGCCATGGCCTGGTTAGCCAGCAGCAGGGAAAGGACCGCTTCTGCTCCCTGGTTAGCGTTTAAGCCATCTCGAGTTAAACCATCATGACAACCTCCGCTTTCCTGATTATAGAGCGGCATTTCCAGGATATTCTTTCCGCTATACCATAAATAAGCCATTTCCTCCATCTGACGGAACTCATTACGGCCGGTAACTTCATAAGCTTGTTGGCAGGCTAATACCAGTGAACAGGCATCTATAGGTTGCTGGTCAAAGAGTGGTATTTCACCACCCCGTACCCACCAACCCCGGTTACCGACAACATTAAGATAACCCTGGGTAAAAAGCCGGTCACCCAGGAAGCGCAAAGAATCCTGGGCAGCGTTAAGAGTCTTTTTATCTGATTTTATACTATAGTAGGCAAAGAGAGCGTGTGGTAAAATAGCATTGCAGTATGTTAAACGGTCCTCAAACCATCTCCAGTGAACCACCCGATTGCGAAAGTAAAGGTTGGTTAAATTTTGCCCGACCCGTCTGGCTAGTTCAAAGCTTTCCCGACTATACTCGGGAAAGTCATTAACCAACCTGCTGCAACCAATAAGGGTATAAGCCATACTGCGTGGAAACTTAAGGTTTTTTGTCGCCGATAGCGCCTTCACCACCATTTGGCGGCAAAGCAGCCGCAGTTCTTCATCTATATCGGAGGACACTCCCAGGGAACAGGCCAGAAATCCACGGCCTATGCTATCATCCGAATCTATATCATTAACGAAACCACGTCCGGGGAGCAACCAGTTACACCAATCTCCCTCACTGCGCTGGGCTCGAAAAAGAAAACGGGCATAACGAAGAGCGTACTCGTTCCGGTCTTCCCAGTTAGACTGTAAAGCCACGATAAGAGCACGGGCATTATCGTCCACCGTATATCCACTGCTGGGGTCAGGGATACTACCGCAGGCAAATTGCAGCATCCCGCGTTCATCAGTCATGCGCTGTAAATGCCTATAATCCAAGTTTTTGTACGTTCCCAGCATCATAACCCTCCAGTACCTCCTCCGCAATTTTCAAATAAATCTCGGCCACACTTTCCCAGCTAAATGATTGGCCGAACTCTGCTACTCTATGTTCCAACTCAGTTTGAACAGTCGCATCCCCCAGGATGAGCTCCAGTTGCTCCGCCAGGGCTTCCGGTGTTGCTTCACGGGCAACCAAACCACGTCCCTGGGCCAGGATTTCCCGGGCATATTGATAGGGTGTAGCAATGATAGCCCTCCCGCATCCTACAGCAAAAGATAACGGTCCGGAAACCGCCTGGTCCATATTAGGATACGGACTTAAGTATATATCAGTCATATATAGATAATCTCCGATTTCGCCTATGTCCAGAAAGTGATTTACAAAAAGCACATTGTCTTGCAGCTTAAGCTCCTCAACTAATTGCAATATACTATCACGATAGCTTTCGCCTTCACTTCTAAGCAGCATAGGGTGGGTATTCCCCGCAATCAGGTACAAAACGTTGGTATGCTTGTCTACCACTTTGGCCAGGGCTTTTAAACCATATTCCAATCCTTTGCCTGGACCTATAAATCCAAAAGTAGTAATAATGCGGCGGTCCTCAAGACCATATTGGGCCTTCAAACCTTCCCGCTCTTTTACCGGGAAATTAGGAACCCCGTGCGGTACCACAAAGATTTTCCCCATCGGTACGCTATATACATTAGATAGTAATCTACGCGCTCTGGCAGTCATACATATAATGCCGTTAACAGACTGAGCCAGCCTCGTCAGCACCTTCTTCTGATGCTCGTAGGGATGGGGAAGTACGGTATGGGTAACCAGCAAACATGGTTTTTGTAAATGGGAGACCAGCTCCAGTACATAATCGCCATCATGCCCTCCAAATATGCCGTATTCGTGCTGGATAATGACCGTTTCAATATCCGGATTATTATTGACCCACTGGGCACAGGCGATATAGTCGGCTTTTCTTTCCTGCCGGATTTTAAAGGCTACTTCTGAAGGATAAACATAAGAACTAAATGGTTCGGAAATAGCAGCGATAAGAACTTTTTGCCCTTTGGATAACAAGTTGTCCCTTAAATCATTGGAGAAGGTCGCAATTCCACACTTTCTCGGGGTATAAGTACTTACGACTAAACAAGCTTTCATTTCTGCCTCACCTCCTAGTTTTTTCGCAGAAACCACTTGCATAAATGCAACCCGGATTACAAAATCCCATCTTTCTGATTTTCGGATTAGCTATTGATACAAAGAGCCTTATCCCCCCCCTTTATACCTGATAACAATCAGCTTTATTTGTAGTTGTATTTAAGGACCTTTAAAAAAAGTCCTGCAAAAATGTACTGATTATACAAACGAAAGAAATAAAGATGAGAAAACTTAAGCAAGTGAAATTGATTCCATGGTAATGGAATCGTCAGCAGGTTAACACTTTTCCTATTATCAATGATAGCATAAAAGTCAAGTTTAGTCAAAGAGCCAGAGCGACTACGACCGGCACGGGTTTTTGCAGCGCAGTCATCTTCATACCCGCACTGAAATCTGATTTAAAAAGCTAAATAACTCATTTTTAATCCTTTCCAGCCCATCGGGCGTCTTCCCCTCGCACCTGAGAATAAGTTCAGGACCGGTATTTGAGGCCCTGACCAAACCCCAACCATCGGGGAAAAGGATACGGGCACCATCCACATCAATAACCTGGTAGCGCGATCGGAAGTGCTTAAGCACCTGTCCTACTACCTGAAACTTTTCTTCATCAGTGCTCTTTACCCTGATTTCAGGAGTGGCATAGTATTTAGGCACATCAGCCAGCAGGGCGGTAATATCCTGCTCAGAGCAAGAAAGAATACGCAGCAATCTGGCTGCCGCATATAGAGCATCATCAAAACCATAATATTCATCCGCAAAAAATAGATGTCCCGACATCTCCCCGGTAAATACTGCTCCTATCTCCCGCATCCGGGCTTTGATTAAGGAGTGCCCGGTCTTATAAATCATGGGGGTTCCTCCCAGGCGGTCTATTTCATCAATCAAACTTTGCGAACACTTAACTTCTACAATGCACTTGCTATCAGGATATTGGGGCAGTATCTCCCGCCAGAAAAGGATCATCAGCATATCGCCCCAGATAATGTTACCCTGGCGGTCAACCACCCCCAGGCGGTCGCCATCCCCGTCCAAACCAATGCCCAGGTCAGCATCCTCCTCCTGCACCACCCGGATAAGATCCTGACAGTTTTCCACTGCCACCGGGTCGGGGTGATGATTGGGGAATTCCGGGTCCGACTCACAGTAGAGTTCCACCACCGAGCAGCCCAGTTCCCGGAAAAGTTGCGGGGCAAAAAGAGAAGCAGTTCCATTCCCACAGTCAACTACCAGCTTTATTTTTTTCGGCCCCAGCTGGATTTTTTCTTTTATCATATTCATGTAGTCATCAACCACATTAACCTCGGTTACTTTACCACCGGAACCGGTAACAAACTCCCCGCTTTCAGCTAGACGATGCAGGGCCTGAATCTCTTCCCCGTAAATAGTACCCTCACCCATTAGTATTTTAAATCCGTTATATTCCGCCGGGTTGTGACTGGCGGTAATCATAAGACCCGCATGAATATCCAGGTGACGAGCGGCAAAGTAAAATATGGGGGTCACCACTACTCCAAGGTCTACCACCTGGCAACCTGAATCAAGCAGCCCTTTTACGACTACTTCACGTAAACGTGGGGAAGACTTCCGGTTATCTCTCCCCAGTAAAATTTTATGCCAATTCCTGGCGGCGGCCTGAGTAGCTACGGCCCGGGCTATCCGGTAAGCTGCTTCCTCAGTTAA
>CAZUFR010000038.1:3998-10001 GCA_964619655.1 uncultured Syntrophomonas sp.
CCTGGTCCACCACCCCGCGAATATCATATTGTCTAAAAATATTGGCCTTAATCATATTACCTTCTCCTCTCAACTCTTAACTGTTAAAACGAAGATAGACACTGAGTTTATATCACCTCATCATGGCCGGCCTGGCGCAGGGCTTCTACTACTTTTTTAATCTCCTGGTCCCGGTCTTTTTGGCAAATCAAAAGGCTATCACCTTCATCAACGATTAAAAGATCCTTAACCCCCAGAGTAGCTACTACCCGGTCGGGCGCATAAACTAAACAGTCGTGAGTGTCCAGAAATACCCCCCGAGCCTTAAATACATTTCCCTGTTGGTCCGCCTCACCATAACGCCCCAGAGCAGTCCAACTGCCCACATCATCCCATCCAAAGGTAGCAGGTATCACCAGCACTTCATCGCATTTTTCCATTATGCCATAATCTACCGAAATACGAGGCAAGTCCTGATACACCGCTGCGGTCACCTGTTCCTCCTCCTCCTCGTTGTCGATGCTGGCAGCTATTTGTGCCAGGCCCGCATCTAACTGCGGCAGAAAACTGGCAATCAGTCTACGGATTAAATCTACCCGCCAGATAAACATACCGCTGTTCCACAGATAATTACCTGAATCCAGGTATTTGAGGGCCCGGTCTAAATCCGGTTTTTCGTGGAAAGCAACCGCCTTAAAAATGGCGGTTCCCTGCCTCTCTCCTTGCTGCTCTCCCTGTTGTATGTATCCGTATCCGGTCTCCGGACGCGAAGGCCTAATTCCTATAGTTAGTACCCATTCCCCTTCCCGGGCTACTTCCACCCCGGCTTTTAAGACCCGCCTGAATTGCTCAACATCAGCAATATAGTGGTCAGCAGGCAATACTGCCATCACTCCCTGAGAATCCCGGTGACTAATATGCTCCGCTGCCAATCCCACCGCTGCAGCAGTATCACGCCCGCAGGGCTCGCAAATTATATTTCCCGACGGCAGTTCAGGCAACTGGGCAGCCACCAGGTCCCGATATACCTTATCAGTGACAACAAAAACGTTCTCCGCTGCAAGTAATCCTTTAAGCTTATCCATAGTAAGCTGCAACATAGTTCGCTGACCAAATAAAGGCAGAAATTGCTTCGGTTTTTCCCGGCGTGATAAAGGCCAGAATCGTTCTCCGGTTCCTCCTGCTAAAATTACTCCATACATCACATCAATCACCTCTTCCCTTTAATCCCATGGTTTAACTGCAAAATGTAAAATTCAAACAAGCTGAGCATAGATGCGACAATCTCATCTTGTATTAGTAGTACCAAGTTTAGTTTCAGTTTTTATTTGAATAATATAGGAATGCATGAGCGACATAAGTTATACTCCCCTAAATCCTATCTTATGCCAAAGTCGCTTAAAGTGTAAGCTAAGAAGAAGATTCGTCATAAAAAGTATTCCAGGTTACCAAATTTATGACATCTATAATTATACCAGACCGTTAATTACCCTGTAAAATTGACCTCAGCCAACTCCACCCGATTACGGCCATTTTGTTTAGCCTTATAAAGGGCGGCATCAGCTAACTGAACCAGCTCCGTGGTCGTAGCTTTTTCCCCTACCCGGTTTACTGCCACACCCAGGCTAATGGTTACTACAATGGGGGTATTATTAAACATCACCGGCTCTTTGCCGATACTTTCCAGGATACGATTGGCTATTATTATAGCCTCCTCTCCATTACAGCCGGGAAGAACCAGCAAAAACTCCTCACCCCCGTAACGGCCGGCAGAATCATATAGACGGATATTGTTTTTCATCCGAGCGGCAACTTCCACCAGCACGGCGTCTCCGGCCACATGCCCATACGTGTCATTTACCTTTTTAAAATGGTCCAGGTCTCCCATAATTACGGCCAGGTTGCCACTTTGCCGTCCAGCTCGGTCCAGTTCCTTTTCCAGTATATTAAGTATCTCGACATGATTGAATATTCCGGTAAGCTGGTCATGTTGGGCCTGGTAACGCTGAACCTCCAGCGCTTCCTTTAGTGACTGATGCAGGTCCAGAATACGCCTGCCTGCTCGCAAGCGCACTTCCAATTCCTCAGGCATAAACGGCTTGGTAATATAGTCATCAGCCCCGGCATTAAGCCCTCCGATAATATCTTTCTTGCTATCCCGCCCGGTGAGCAAAATAATATAATGATAGGTATTATCACCGGATTGACGTAAACGTTTGCACAATTCTAATCCATCAATCCCCGGCATCATCCAATCAAGTAGAACCAAGTGAGGCGAATCCTTTTCTCTAAGGATATCCCAGGCCCGATTTCCGTCTTCCGCTTCCAGCACCTCATAACCCCATTTTAATAATAGGGCCTTTACTACTGCCCGGGAAATTATGTCATCATCGGCAATCAATACTCGCATACTACACACCCTTTCCTCTTAGTTTTAGGCCAGTAGAGTATTTAGCTATCCAACAGGCGGCGGATCAGCTGCAGGGTGTCAACACATGCTGCTATATCTTCCGTAGTGGCTTGCTGTTCTAATTTCAGGAATAGTTCATAAAGTTTCTGTATGTGCAGGGTGCCCGAAGAACCTTTTAACTGATGAGCCAAACTACGAACTTTTTTTAAATCAGCACTGGCCAGGGCCTTTTGCAGTTCTTCTAATATTCCCGGCAGGGTTGCCCACAACTTATCATAAAGTTCCCGACTATCTGCCTCAGGTAATCCGGTCTCAGCTATAAAGCTACTCAAGCTTTCTTCCAGCATGGCTGCAGCCTCGCTAATAGATTCTTGCTGCCTCAACGTGTACTGGTCAATAATATTAAATAGTAACTGGAAATCAACCGGTTTGCTGATATAGTCATCCATTCCTGCCTGCAAGCATTTCTCCCGGTCTCCCTCCATAGCATTGGCAGTCATAGCAACAATGATAGTATGACGTTCTTCCCCCTCCAGTTGTCTAATTCTAGCAGTAGTTTCATAACCGTCCATCTCCGGCATCTGACAGTCCATAAAAACTATGTCATATTCTTTTACCTGCAGGGCTTTTAAGGCTTCTGCCCCACTGCAGGCAACATCACAATACATACCTTGCTTTTCCAGCATTTTAACTATGATTTTCTGGTTCATTTCGTTATCTTCGACCAGAAGAAACTTTGGCCGAGCGGGAACCGGGTTTTCCTTGACCGTATAACGGGTAACAATTAAATCACTCATGGATTTTTCCGTCTTTAGACCCAGGACTATGGAAATACATTTAAGCAAGTCATCTCTTTTAACTGGTTTAGTCAGATAGCCGCTAAAGCCATATTCTTTGGCCTGATTGGTATCCCCCTTCTGGGCAGCCGAGGTAAGCATAATCAAACGTATATCCCGAGTGGAAGGTATCGCTTTAAGGGCAGTTGCTAACTCGTAGCCATTCATACCTGGCATTTGAAAGTCTACTATTACTACATCAAAGGATTCTGAAGTGGCCGAGGATAAAAGGATAGTAACTGCCTTTTCAGCATTATCGCTCTCATCAACCAGGCAATGCGCCTCTTCCAGGTAAGTTCTTATAATTTTCCGGTTACTATTATTATCATCTACAATTAATACCCGGGCACCTTTAAGCTCAGCATGTTCTAAAGGCAGGATATCCTTATGTAAACCTGGTTTAAAACAGGCAGTGAAATGAAACTGTGATCCCTGGCCCAGTTTACTATCAACCCGTACGGTACCTCCCATTAAGCAAACCAATTCATAGGAAATCGCCAGGCCCAGACCAGTACCCCCATATTTTCTGGTGGTGGATGCATCCGCCTGGGTAAAGGGTTGAAACAGTCTTTCGATTTCCTCTGGGGCAATGCCAATACCACTGTCACTAACTTCAAAACCAATTTCAATCTGGTCTGCGCTCTCTTTCACTGTTTCTACAATCACCAGTATTTCGCCCCTATGGGTGAATTTCACCGCATTGCTGAGCAGATTATTTAAGATTTGACGCAGACGCGCCGGGTCACCGACTACCTCATCCGGTACATTGGATTTGATTAGAGTATGCATCTCCAAACCTTTTTCCCGAGCCTTTGGAGCCTGCAGAGAAACAGCATCTTCTACTACCGTTCTGACGCGAAAAGGGATTTCTTCCATGGTTAATTTACCCGCTTCAATTTTTGAGAAATCCAGGATATCGTTAATGAGATACAGTAGGATTTCAGAGGCCGAATGAGCCTCCTGTACATAGTCCTGTTGTTCGATCGAAAGCTCAGTTTCTCCCAATAGTTCTATAAAACCTAGTATGCCGTTCATAGGAGTGCGAATCTCATGGGACATATTAGCTAGAAATAACGATTTGGCATGGTTAGCAGATTCAGCTATCTCTTTGGCCTGAGCCAGTTTTTGTTCCATCTGACTACGCTCGATAGCCTCAGCAATGGAATTGCTAAAAGCTTTTAATATAGAAAACTCATCTTCAGTCCAGTTACGCTCCGTTTTACACTCGTCCAAACCGACACAACCCCAGAAATTTCCTCCAACAAAAATGGGCAGAACCAGTATTGACAAGATATCCTGTTCTGTCAGTACTGTTTTAATCCAGCCATCTTTAAAATCTTTTACCAGAGCCTTAATAGCCTGCCCCTGCATCAACGGTCCTAAAAAATCCTGGGCCTGATCGAAGGGTATATTTTGAAGCTTGGGGTTATCAATCTCCACCCGGAAGAGTTCAGATCTCCATTCCATCTTATAGCTGGTATAAGCCTTATTCCCTTCATAATAGTTTTCAAACATATATACCCGCTCTACCCCGGTAGCCTCACCCAGTAAAGCCAGGCATTTATAAATACCTTCATAGTAATCGCTATTTACTAGTAGCTCGTTGGTAGCAGCAGCAACGTTGGTAAGCATTTTTTGTTTTATTAGCAGCTGGTTTTGGGCTATTTTACGCTTGGTGATATCCCGGGATACTCCAATAAGCCCGGCCACTGTTCCGCCTTTGTAAAAAGGTGTTTTTACCGTCTCTACTTCCATTATCGAGCCATCAGCCAGGGTAAGGGTTTCCTCATTCATAGAGCTCTCACCTGATGCCAGCATTTCTATATCTTTATCTATAAAAAAGCGGGCTAGTTGCTCATCCTTGACAAAATCCAAATCAGTCTTGCCCACTATTTCTTCTTCGGCAAGACCAATGAATTTATGAGCAAAAGCATGGCTACAGCCCAGGTAGGCACCGTTTACATCTTTGTAAAATATAAGATCGGGAATGGCATCAATCAGTGATTTTAAGAAAGTTCGCTGTTCAATCAACTCGCTTTCTAATCTTGTGCTCTCAGTAATATCCCGGGAAATCCCCGTAGTTCCTATTACATTACCCTCCTGGTCAAATACCGGAGTTTTAAAAGTACTAAACCATATACCGCCGGCTTTATCCGGTACCTGCTCCTGTTTGTTAATTTGTTTTTTGCCAATCATTACCTCCTGGTCATCTGCCATATATCCCAAAGCTAATTCCATGGGCCATATATCCAGATCAGTCTTGCCAATTATTTGGTCACGGGGCAAGCCACAGGCTACCTCGAAAACTCGGTTTATTTGTATGTGGCGGCCTTCTTTATCTTTAAACCAGGCTAAAAAGGGCAGGTTATCCCAAATTGCCTTTAATTGTGACCGGGTTCGGCTCAAGTCTTCCTGAACTTCCTTTATACCGGTAATGTCGGTATGGGTTCCAATAACCCGCAGAACTTTACCTTCCTGGTCACGTTTAATCACCTTGCCCCGATCCAAAATCCATTTGTAGCTACCATCTCGCGTACGCAGGCGGTGTTCACTCTGATAAAATGGCGTCTCGTGGTTAAAGTGTTTTTGCAGTTCAACTTGGATCCGTTCCCAGTCATCCGGATAGACCCGGCTTTCCCACTCCTGCAGGGTATCTCCAACTTCATGCTCTTCATAGCTCAACATGCTTTTCCATTCCTTGGAAAAGAAAACCCGATTGGTTACTGCATTCCAATCCCAGACCCCGTTACCACTACCCTCAAGGGCTGAAGACCAGCG
>CAZUFR010000039.1:0-8046 GCA_964619655.1 uncultured Syntrophomonas sp.
CTATTTTCTTATTAATCATAGGTCTTATACAAAAACCACTCCCGGTTGCCCAGGTCCAAAAATATTTCCCGTACGCTGTTATCATGGCAAAGCAGGCGGTAAAAAGCCTTTTCGCTTTCCTCTTTCCACCAGCAGCCGGTATCTTTCCACATTTCCATTATTTTTCTGACCCGCAGACCTGAGCGGCCGTATTTTAATTGTACGGGTAAGCCCTTTAAATCACATTGCACCTGGAGCCGGGGATAATTTTTCATTAGCTTATCACCTGTCTTGGGGCGGGAAACGCCAGGGGTCCCAGAGGGCCAGAACCTGCTCCCGACGCTCTACTTCTGCTCCCTGCTGTATACTCCGGGGAAAACGCTGCAGCAAATTATTAATAGCTTCCTGCAGCCTGCGATAACGCTGTTCCTCCTGATAATGCTGATGCCAGGTAAAAATATCAGGCATTTCTACTTCCAGCTTTTCCAATCTACCCAGGTAAACCCTTAACTCTTCCACCGGTAAAGGCAGTTCTGCCTCCGATAACAGTTCTACTAATATCCGGGTTAGTTGAGAAGCTTCATAGCAGGCATATCCCAATACTCGCTCGCAGCTGAGGCTTTCTCTCTCCCCCCGTATTTCCAAAATCAGCTTCCGGCAAGCCTTATGCCGCTGACTTAGATCTTTTTCCAGACTTATACTAATTTGCTGCAAGGCCTGTTCCAGGCTCTGCCGGTCTTTACAGGAGGGTAATAAAATAGAACAGGCCAGACGGTCAGGTGGGTAAATCCCTCGTACCGGGCTATAATCAATCCCCCGGCTGTTTTGCCATAACAATAGAGCATCGCGCTTTAATATCTGTCCCAGCCTTTCCCGAGATAATCCGGCCATTTCCCCTACCCGTCTATAACCCAGACGCATAAGCTTTTGCCTATCCTTTGCTGACAGGACAGGAAATTCCCGCAGGGGTAAGTTAGCCAGAAAACTTGCCTCTTGCCCGGGAAGAATCTGAAGTATTAGAATATTTTGATATGATTGGAGACGGTAAGTGTTCTTAGTCTTGACTTCTACCGGCATACTGCTGCAGGCAGCACAAAATGCAACCAGGGGATTACTTGCCAGTCCCAAACGTGCAGGACCGGTATTTTGCCGGTAGATAAAAACGGAGAGTTCCTTAACTATTTCCCCTGCCCGCTTAAATGTACTTAAGTCCAGCAGTACTCCCTGCTCTCCCCGTGGCTCTACCAGGGAACTATATCGACTGCATTCATCCAGCACAACCTGACTGATTTTTTCCAAATGTAAATAAACAATCTTACGCATAGTACTCACCCCGGTACTCAGCATTGAGTCCTAAAGGATTACGTAGCCGGCACTCTCCCCAATCCTTACTCAGATCAATGGAATTACCACTTCTGGGTGCCGGTGTGTTCCTATAGTATAACAGAACATGTGTTCCGGTCAATAGTCCCGGGTTGTAAAATATTGGTGTAAAAAAGGTGATTGTTGCCCTAAATCAGGAGGGATTTTAGTGTTGGGTTATTATAGGACATATGTTATAATTTATAAAAAATTTGATAATATTCTTTTTTATGGAATTCAAACTATGTAAGTCTAATAAAATGAAATACATTAATCTCACTATACTTCCTACCCTTTTTGAAAATAGAGTTTCCCTATGTGGAGGTCCTATATATGGAAAACAAAGAAAATATACAGGGGCAATTAAAGGTTAGTTTGCAAAAAATTCGCCAACAAATTACCGAATTGGAGATACTTGATTCCCGCAATAAACGCTCGCAGGAATTATTTACTGCGCTTTTTATCAGCTCACCTATAGGTATCTTTATAGTTCAAGGTAGCAAATTCGTTGACGTCAACCCCCAATTTGAAAAACTTATCGGCTTTAGTAAAGCAGAACTACAGGGTACTAATTCCCTAGACCTGGTAGTTCCGGAAAATCGTGACCAGGTTAAGGAAAATGCTATAAAAATGCTCAAAGGTTACCCTACTCCTCCTTATGAATACCGGGTAATACAAAAGGGGGGAAATATAAAATGGATTATGGAAACGGTAACTTCTATCCAATACCTGGGGAAACCAGCAACTCTGGGTAATTTCATGGATATAACCGAGCGCAAACTAACTGAAGAAGCTCTACGAGAAAGCCAGGAACACTATTGGGATCTCTTCGAGAATGCTAATGACCTGATATACATACATGACTTGAAGGGTAAATTTACATCAATAAACAAAAATGCTGAACAGATTAGTGGTTATACCCGGGAGGAAGCATTGCAATTAGGTTTTCTTGATGTGGTTGCCCCAGAAGATGCTGAAACTGCAGGTACTACTATTGTTAGAGATATTTTTAAAGGCCGTATCCCTACCTATGAATTAGATATCATTACCCAATCAGGCGACCGGGTACCCCTGGAGATACGGCCCCGGCTATTGTATAAGAATGGTAAGCCCTATGCGGTGCAGGGCATAGCCCGGGATATAACTGAACGTAAGCTCATGGAAAACCAGCTTCGAGCTACTAACCAGCGCCTATTGGATATAATTGAATTTCTTCCTGATGCTACTTTCGTTATCGACCACAATCAAAAAGTTATTGCCTGGAACCGGGCTACCGAAGAAATGACCGGACTTAATAAAAAAGATATTATTGGCCAGGGTGAATATGCTTACGCTATACCGTTTTATGGCTATCCTCGCCCTATGCTACTGGATTTGATTACTGCCTCAGATGAAGATATAAATGAACATTATAAAGAAGTACGTCGTGAGGGGGAAAATCTTTATACTGAAATTTTTGCCCCCGGTGTACATGATGGAGAAGGTGCCTACATCTGGGTTAAGGCTTCACCCCTTTATGATACTGATGGTAACCGGGTGGGAGCTATAGAATCTATACGAGATATAAGTGAGCGTAAACACTTTGAAGAACAGCTACGTTATCTGAGCCTGAATGATAAGCTTACCGGCCTTTACAACCGTAACTATTTCGAGGAAGAAATAAGAAGATTGGAAAGTGGTCGTTTCTCTCCTACTGGCTTACTGGTATGTGATGTAGATGGCCTAAAATTAGTCAATGATACCCTGGGACACGATGCTGGTGATAAGTTACTGATTTCGGTAGCCCGGGTTATTGAAAAATGTTTCCGTGCTGATGATGTGGTAGCCCGGGTAGGTGGGGACGAATTTTCCATTATTATGCTACGTAGTTCAGAGGCGGTTGTGGAAACCGCCTGCCAGAGAGTTCGGGATGCTGTAGATAATTATAATAGCAATAATCCCGATATCCCTCTCAGCCTTTCTATTGGTTTCGCCGTTCGTAACGATCCCTCCTTGAGTATGAACGAAGTATTTCAGGCAGCCGATAACAATATGTATCGGGAAAAGTTACATCGCCGCCAAAGTGCTAGAAGTGCCATTGTTAAAACCCTTATGAAAGCTCTCCAAGCCAGAGATTTTATTACCGAAGGGCATGCAGCCCGAATTCAGGAACTAGTAATTGCTCTGGGTGAACATGTTGGATTTCCTGCCCACCGGCTTACTGATTTACGCCTATTAGCTGAATTCCACGATATTGGCAAGGTGGGAATATCGGATAATATTTTATTTAAACCAGCGTCCCTGTCCCAGGAAGAAGTATTTGAAATGCAACGCCATCCTGAAATAGGTCACCGCATTGCCCTTTCTGCCCCTGATCTAGTTCCTATTGCCGACTGGATACTAAAACATCATGAATGGTGGAATGGTAAAGGCTATCCTCTGGGGCTAAAGGGTGAAGAAATACCCCTAGAGTGCCGGTTGTTAGCTATTGCTGACGCTTATGATGCTATGACCAGTGATCGCCCTTACCGTAAAGCGATGAAAAAAGAAGAAGCCATTTGCGAATTAAATCGTTTCGCGGGTATTCAATTCGACCCTTATCTGGTTAACCTTTTTATTGAAATCATTGAAAAAGTCGACGACTAATTTTAAATTCTTGCCTTTTTTATAAGCATGTGATAAACTGTACCAAATTAATGTGTTCTCCGAGCTCTTGGACCTAAGGCAGTTAGCTATGGTTCCCGGGCCTGGGTATAGATGGAAACGTCTGTGCCTCCCCGTATTGTGGAAAGGAGTACATCCTACTGTAACTGTTGGTTATTAACAGACAGCTTTGGTGTGCTTACTTACCGAAGTTGTCTGTTTTTTATTTTTTAACTACATAATGTTTCCGAGCTCTTGGACCTAAAGCAGTTAGCTATGGTTCCCGGGCCTGGGTATAGATGGAAACGTCTGTGCCTCCCCGTATTGTGGAAAGGAGACCATTGTAAGCCTATGTAATAGCATAGGTCTGGATGGTCGTACCCTTTCAACAGGGCTTCGACCATTTTTTATTATTCTAGAATGGTTGCTTTGCAAGAAATAATTGAGATCGTGTATGTACTTAGTTTCCATTGTAATAGGAATTTTCGCAGTAGAACTAATCTATATACTTGGTAAAAAGCTGTAAAAGGCTTTTTCATACAATCCCAATCTTTTTCCTCCCGCTTGCTTTATGTAAGCGGGCTCTTTTTTTAATAACAGTTTTTTAAAACCCAGTCTGCCTGGCTAGACCGGGTTTTTCTTTTCTTAGCAGGATAAATATACAAAATATCGAAAAATATAGATAATACAGATTTGAAAGCGAGGATTTTATAGTGAGTACAGGTAATGATGGAAATAAGAAATATGGTATGGCAGATATTGACCTGGGAACTCCTCCCCCGTGCTATCTAAACATGCAGACCCAACTACTTAATGTTACCTCGGAAAACAGTGTGACCATAGCTATCCCGGTATTAGAAAGCTATTGTAATCCGGCGGGGTCCATGCAAGGGGGTTGTATATCTGCTGCTTTTGACAATGCTTTTGGTCCTTTGTGTATCCTGGCTACTGGAACACCTCGCACTACTGCCTTAAATATAAATACCAGCTACCACCGACCCATTTTTCCGGGGGATGAGCTTATTATAACGGCTACGGTAAAATCTAAGGGGCGCACCATGGTTCATATATTGGCTGAAGCCTATAACCGGGAAAAACAACTCATCGCTACGGCTAATACCCAGTATTTGATTTTGAACGAAAAATAGACGCGAAACGGAGCCCTACGACCAACGACTAATGACTATTGGCGCCGGGTTGTTGCAGTAATACTACAATGGAGCCAATATCTATATGCCAGTAGGAATTCTTTTTTATCATTCTCAGCGGTATATCCTTGCGTAACTGTTTTCTGCCACCATCATAACCTAGTAAAATATTGGCTTTATAGTTATTATCGCTAAGCCTGGTAATACCAGAAACCCTTATATAATCATAATCACGAAACAACTCTAGAATGGCGGTATCTTCCTCCCCATCCAACAAGCTGCCTGCCAGTTTTATTTCTCCCTGGTCAATTGCAGTAAAAAACAGCCTGATGGTATCCTCGGGCTCCAGTGTCTTAATCTGTTTTTCTACCATATTAGCTGCTTTCCAAACCATCATTTGATGGGCTAGATCTACCTTGCAACTGCCGTGGGTGGTACTATCACGAAAATGAATACAGGAATGGCCATTAAAGTTATTACCAGCTATGGCCCCTCGGCCATGGGGCATGCCATTCATGGAACCGGCAATCTTACGGCCGTTTTCCAGCTCAACGATTACCGCCCGACGTTTCCAGCTCCATTTACCATTATAGATTGCTTTCATAGTTGCAGTATCCTCAGCTGTCAAAGGCTGTACATCAGCATGACTACTCCCGCCCCGCCTCTGGACATTAAATTGTAAACCAGTGTCCAGGTCCATTACAGTGGCGCTGCTATATTTATTAAAATACTGCCGGGTCTTCTCCCAGGTTATAAACTCACCATATAGTTTCTTTGGCTCTGGTTGGGCCAGGTGTTCTTCTTCGCTTTCAGGCAAGGTATATTTGAACATCAATATAAAGATTAGCAATAACGGTATGACAATAAGAAGTAACCGTAACTGACGCAGGTTGATTATCACCGCTTTCATCCTTCCCTTCGCTGGCTTGTTAAAATATATTCCTTACCAGCAGGAAAATACCAAAGCTATATTCTCTCCCTCATCCCTTACCCCTTCCTTATTATCCAGCTAATCAGCAGGAAGAAAGCTCTAAGTCCAGATGCTCTTATAACCAGGGAATTTTATCAACATCATCCCCTCTTAAAATTGGGGTTATTTTACTCTTCATCGGTTCAGGTACTTCTTTTAGTTTCAAATCATCAATCCGCAGTATGGCTGCAGTACTCAACTTCAAACGCTCAGCCAGTTCACGGGCAGTTAGTCCCTGATTTTTGCGCAATTCTTTAACAGTCTTATTTTTAATACCCAGGTTAAAAAACAAAGCTTATCACCCCTTTTCCTTCAAGTATAACTTCTTTCTAAAAGATATGAGTTCCTTTAAACTGCCTGTCTGAAAGAGAACGGTCGTAAATTCTTATGCTGAGGCTAAGCCCTTATTCTACTTAGGAATACGATAGTTACCTCATTTTACCCTGACCCTGCATCAGCAGGCAAAGCTTTCCAAGACTAGTTAAGTTTAACTATAATTAAGGGTGAACGGTACCGTGCAGCCGTCTGCTAAATTTAAGGAGGATTGACGATGAAAACCGGCAATGCTAATAGTTTTGAGAGTTTATTTAACCAGACTATTGAGGAAGTAATTCCCCACCTCAAGCGTTTTGGCCCTATAAATACCATAATCGGTATCCCCTTTTATAATGAGAAGGAATCGCTACTGCAAATATTACATATGATTGGGAGTAACGCAGAAGACTTACCCTCGTCTAACACCCTGCTTTTTTGCTGTGGTGATCCTGCCGGTGAAGAAATTATAGAGGAGATTAAGGCTCTTAATCTATCTATACCTCATTTTGCTTTGGTAATGAAACCAGGAGCCAATGGCCGGGGGGCAAGTATCAGGGCACTGCTGGAAATAGCTAAACACCTGGAGGCAGATTTGATAATCATTGCTGCCGACCTCCGGCAGGATCAAGGACGGGGATTTAAGGTTGAGTGGATTAAACAAATGGCTAAACCCATCCAGGATGAATATGACCTTACCCTGGTAAATTTTAAACGGCACCAGTTGGAAGATTTACTGGGGCGACTTTTTACCTCCCCTTTAATGGAGGTTTTTTACGGCTACCGGGTTAGTGATCCCCACAGTGGCATGTATGCCATCAGCCACGATCTAGTAGAAGATTTGTGCCAGGACAGTAAGTTCTGGCCCGATATAACCAACGGCTACGGTATTGATCCCTGGTTAATAACCAGAGCACTGCGCTGGAACAAGCGTATATGTGAAGTAGAGCTAGGAGCAAAACTGGCCTATATTTCCAAAGAGAAGTTTAGTTTTGTGTTTACCCAAACGGCTAAGGCTCTTTTTGAATGTATCACCCGGGATAGTAAAATCTGGCTTTCTCGGGAACCATTTTTCCGGAACCTTGACGTTTATGCCAGTACATCTTATCAGGATAAAGCCGAAGAAACCTGTTTTTCCTTTACCGATATGTTAACTTCATTTAAACAAAATTACAGCCAGTACGAACGTTTAAGTAATATGTTTTTAACTTCCAGGGTGACAGAAAATCTGCACCAGGCTCTCAATTCCTCCGGGACTGATTTTTCTTTTGATTACCGTCTATGGGTAGAGGTGGTTTATCATTTCCTCTTAGGATACAGGTTTAACCCTGATGTCTCCAGTGATGATCTGTTAAACAACCTCACTTATATTTTTAATGGACGCATAGCTGGTTTTCTATCTACTCTGGAGAAATTTACTGCCCTGGCTCCGGAAACGGAGCTGGAAGGCGAGCTCATTATGCGTTATGCATCTGAGTCACTTAAGGATGAACAACGTAATTGCTTTTTGCAATTGAGAAAGGACTTTCTGAAACAATGGCATTATATGGCCCAGGAAACTCGCCCTCCAATTACTCCCGCTCACTTTATGGAGTTTATTCCCGGAGCCCCTTTGCTGCTGCCCAAGCAATTGAAAGGAGCGGGGGGCATTGA